>NZ_RZPW01000432.1:0-5381 GCF_003998455.1 Mesorhizobium sp. M7A.F.Ca.CA.001.08.2.1
GGTCCTGCTGGTCTTCGGCATGGATTCGCTTGCCGCCAAGGACGCCGCGGGCGGCATCATCGCCGGCGAACTGGCGCTGGCGCTCGTCATCCTGACCATCGCCTCGTTCTACTGCCTGCGCGTGCGCAATCCGCTGCTCGATCTCAAGCTGTTGCGCATCCGTACCTTCCGCATTTCGTTCCTCACCGGTGGCGGGCTGGACACGATCGGCCTTAGCTCGGTCGTCTTCCTGCTGCCGCTGATGTTCCAGCTCGGCTTCGGCATGAGCGCGGTGCAGGCGGGATCGCTGACCTTCGTCGCCGCGGTCGGCTCGGTGGCCATGCGGTTCTTCATGCCGCGTGTCCTCAACCGTTTCGGCTTTCGCCGCGTGCTGGTCTACAACACGCCCATCGTCGCCGCCCTGGTTGCCGGCTTCGCGCTGATGCAGGCGACGACGCCGGTGTGGATCGTGCTCACTTACATCTTCGTCTTCGGCGTCTTCCGCTCCGCGCAATGGGCCTCGACCGGCAACCTCGCCTATTCCGACATCGCGCCCGAGCAGCTCGCCCGTTTCAGCGCGCTCTATTACATATTATGGCAGCTGGCGGTGGCGATCAGCGTCGGCCTGGCCGCCGCGGCATTGTCGTTTCTGGCGGGCGGCGGCCCCGCCGTCGCCGACGATTTCCGCATCCTGTTCGTGATCGAGGGCGTCATCACGCTCTGCGCGCTGCTCGCCTATCTCAAGCTGACGCCCCAGGACGGCGCCCATGTCAGCGGCCACGGCGCACAGATGAACACGGAATGAGGCTGGCTGGCTTATTCGCTGAACGTCACCCACTCTTGCAGCGGCACGCGGTCGGTGCGGAAGGCGTTTTCAGGTTTTGACGTATCTTCATAACCAAGCGCCATGCCGCAGACGACGATCTCTTCGTCGGGAATGTCGAGCACCGGCCTGATCTGCCGGTGATAGGGCGCGAACGCCGCTTGCGGGCAGGTATGCAAACCCCTGCCCCGCGCCGCCACCATGATGTTCTGCAGGAACATGCCGTAGTCGATCCATGAGCCCTGGTTGAGGCGGCGATCGATGGTGAAGATCATGCCGACCGGCGCGTCGAAGAAGACGAAGTTGCGGTCGTGCTGGGCGCGCATCTTGTCGACCTCGCGGCGACCGATGCCGAGCGCGCCATAGAGGCCGAAACCGTTGGCGCGACGTCGCGTCAGGTACGGCTCGAAGAACTGCGTGGGATAATACCGGTACTCGTCCCAATCGGCTTTTTCGGCGCGAATGCCGGAATTGAGAATGGCGTCCGATATCCGCTGCTTGCTCTCGCCCTTGGTGACATAGACCTTCCATGGCTGCATGTTGGTGCCGGATGGGGCGCGCGCCGCAACCGCCAGAATGGCGCGGATGATGTCGTCTTCGACCATGTCGGGCAGGAATGCGCGCACCGAACGGCGCGACAGGATCGCCTCGTCGACAATCTCGGCGTCGCCCTCGATTCGGGGGTTATTTTCCAGCATGGGCCGTCCCTTACCCTTTGTCTCGATCGGACGTCCCCACTCGCCGCTCTCGGCGGAGCCTTTGCATGAACCGTCAAAATCGCGCAAGCAAATCTTGTGCATCCGTGAAAATCTGCTTGATTTTTTCATGAGCTTGATTTCTCATGAAATTTGTCGGTGATTTTTCATAAAGAGAGCGTTTTGCCTTCGACTACCGCAAGAACATTGCAGGGACCTGACGAACGCGTGCTGGCCGGCGACATCAGGGCCCTGCGCAAGGCGCGCGGGCTGACGCTCGCCGAGATCGGACTGAAGCTAGGCCGTTCGGTCGGCTGGGTCAGCCAGGTCGAGCGTGGCCTGTCGACGCCGTCGCTCGGTGACCTCAGGGCCTTCGCCGAACTGTTCGGCGTGCCGATCAGCCTGTTCTTCAGCCATGACGTACCTGTCGAAAGCGAGCGCGGCGTGGTCGTGCGCGCCGGCAGGCGCCGCACGCTTGGCACAAGCGAATCCGGCCTGGTGGAGGAGCTTCTGTCGCCCGATCTCGGCGGTAGCTTCGAGATGGTGCGTTCGGTCTTCGCGCCGGGCGCGGAACTGAAGGCCGAGGCGCAGCGGCCGACCGAGGAAGCCGGATACGTCGCGTCCGGACTGTTCGACATCGAGATCGGAGGTGTCTGGCATCGGCTTGGCGAGGGCGACTCCTTTCGCTTCGAAGGCAAGCCCTACCGCTGGCGCAATCCGGGTGCCGAGCCGGCAATTGTCATCTGGGTGGTTTCACCACCCCTCTATTGAGTTCAAGTTTGGAGAAGAACATGGCGGGTTTGCCGAGCACGGCGCGCGTGGTGATCATCGGAGGCGGCGCCGTCGGCACCTCCGCGCTCTATCATCTCGCCAAGGCGGGCTGGACCGACTGCGTGCTGCTTGAGAAGAACGAGCTGACCTCCGGCTCGACCTGGCATGCCGCCGGCAACGTGCCGACCTTCTCCTCGTCCTGGTCGCTGATGAACATGCAGCGCTATTCGACCGAGCTTTATCGCGGGCTGGCCGACGCGGTCGACTACCCCATGAACTATCACGTCACCGGCTCGCTTCGCCTTGCCCACTCGCTCGAGCGCATGCAGGAATTCCAGCGCGCCAAGGGCATGGGCCTCTACCAGGGTATGGACATAGACATTGTCGGTGTCGACGAGATCCAGCGTCGCTATCCCTTCATCGAGACGCATGAGCTGAAAGGCGCGCTCTACGACCCGAGCGACGGCGACATCGATCCGGCGCAACTCACCCAGGCGCTGGCCAAGGGTGCGCGCGACATGGGCGCGAAGATCATCCGCTTCTGCCCGGTCACAGGCGTGCGCCGCGAGAACGACGAGTGGGTGGTCGAGACGGCACAGGGCGAGATCCGCTGCGAGATCGTCGTCAATGCCGCCGGCTACCGCGCCGCCGAAGTCGGCCGGATGTTCGGCCGCGACGTGCCGATGATGGTGATGAGCCATCAGTACATTCTGTTCGAGGAGATCCCCGAACTCGCGGCATGGTCGAAGGAACAAGGCAAGAAGCTGCCGCTGCTGCGCGACGTCGACACCTCCTACTATCTGCGCCAGGAGAAGAACGGCATGAATCTCGGCCCCTATGAGCGCAATTGCCGCGCGCATTGGGCCACCCACAATGACCCGATGCCGGAGGACTTTTCCTTCCAGCTGTTCCCCGACGATCTCGACCGGCTGGAACATTATCTGGCCGACGCCGTCGCCCGCGTGCCGATCCTTGGCACGGCCGGCCTGTCCAAGGTGATCAACGGGCCGATCCCCTACACGCCGGACGGCAATCCGCTGATCGGTCCGATGCCTGGCGTTCCCAATGCTTTCGAGGCCTGCGTCTTCACCTTCGGCATCGCCCAGGGTGGCGGCGCCGGCAAGGTGCTGGCCGAATGGGTGACCGAGGGCCGGACCGAATGGGACATGTGGTCGTGCGACCCGCGCCGCTTCACTTCCTATGCCGCGGCGCCGGACTATTGCGTCGCCAAGGGCATGGAGATCTACGGCAACGAATACGCCATCCCGTTCCCGCGCCATGCCTGGCCGGAAGGCCGCGACCGCAAGCTGTCGCCGATCCACGATCGCATCAAGGCGCTCGGTGGCCGCTTCGATGCCTATAATGGCTGGGAGCGCGCCACCTGGTACGCGCAGGACGGCGATGACATCTCCGAGGAAGCCACGCTGACCTTCCGCCGCGACGGGCCATGGCAGCATCGTGTGCGCGAGGAATGCCTGGCCGTGCGTGACGCTGCCGGCATTTTGGACCTGCCTGGGTTCTCGCGCTTCAATCTCGATGGTCCAGGTGCCGCCGAATGGCTGAGCCTGCAGGTCACCGGACTGGTGCCGAAGCCAGGCCGCATCGGTCTCGTCTATTTCGCCGACGACAAGGGCCGCATCGTCACCGAAATGTCCGTCGTGCGTCACGACGAGAACCTGATGACGCTGATCACCGCGGCGGTCGCGCAGTGGCATGATTTCGAATGGCTGAAGTCGCGCATGCCCAAGGACGCACCGTTCAAGCTGATCGACCGGACCGAGGAATTCTCGACCCAGATCCTGGCAGGCCCGAACTCGCGAAAAATCCTCGCCGATGTCTGCGAAGCCGACCTCACTCTGCCATGGCTGACGCATCAGGAGACGAAGATCGCCGGCCGCTGGGCCAAACTCGTGCGCGTCTCCTTCGCCGGCGAACTCGGCTGGGAAATCCACACCAGGATCGACGACACCGCCGCCATCTTCGATGCCGTCTGCGCCGCAGGCCCGCAGCACGGGCTGAAGCCTTTCGGCATGTACGCGCTGGATTCGCTCCGGCTTGAGAAAGGCTACCGCACCTGGAAAGGCGACCTGTCGACCGACTATTCGATCCTGCAGGGCGGGCTCGAACGCTTCGTCAAATGGGACAAGCCCGACTTCCGCGGCAAGGCGGCACTGCTGAACGAAAAGCAGCAAGGCGTGAAGAAGCGCTTCGTTACGCTGGTGGTGGAAAACCCCGGCGATTGCGACGCTCCGTCAGTTTCTACACTCTGGCATGACGGCAAGATCGTCGGCGAGACGACGTCCGGCGGCTGGGGCCATCGCATCGACAAGTCGATCGCGCTCGGCATGCTGCGCGCCGACCTGGCCGAACCAGGTACATCAGTCGAGGTCGAAATCTTCGGTGACCGCTTTCAGGCAATCGTGCAGAAGGATGAACCGCTGTGGGATCCGAAGAACGAAAGGCTGCGCGCATGAAGAAAATCATCCTCACCGATGGCGGCATGGGCCAGGAACTGGTCCGCCGCAGCCAATCCGAGCCGACGCCGCTATGGTCGGCCAGGGTGCTGATCGACGAACCGGATCTGGTGCGCGACCTGCACACGGAATTCATCCGTGCCGGCGCTCGTGTCATCACCATCAACACCTATTCTGCGACACCCGAACGCCTGGCGCGCGAAGGTGCGGAAGACCTCTTCAAGCCATTGCAGAAGCGCGGCATCGAATTGGCCAGGCAGGCCCGCGAAGAGGCCGGCGATGCAGCCATCGCCGGTTGCCTGTCGCCGCTTTTCGGCAGCTATGCACCGGCACTGACCATTTCCTTCGAGGAGACGCTCGATATTTACCGCCGCATCGTTGCCGAGCAGGCCGATGGCGTCGACCTGTTCCTGTGTGAAACCATGGCGTCGGCGGACGAAGCCCGCGCAGCGGTGACCGCTGCATCGGAAAGCGGCAAGCCGGTATGGGTATCGTGGACGCTGGCTGACCACGGCAAGCCGCGGCTGCGCAGCGGCGAAGCCATTGCCACCGCGGCAAGCGCGCTCGACGGCCTGGCAGTCGCAGCGCGGCTGGTCAATTGCTGCCGGCCGGAAGCAATCGCCGCGGCTTTGCCTGAAC
>NZ_RZPW01000433.1:0-5368 GCF_003998455.1 Mesorhizobium sp. M7A.F.Ca.CA.001.08.2.1
GCGTTGAAGATGATCGTCTCAGGTGCGCCGATCGGCGCGACCGAGGCGCACGCCGCCGGTCTCGTCGATGCCGTCTTCGAAGGCGATCTGACCACGCATGCCGTGAACTTCGCTGGGGAAATCGCCCGCAAGGGCGGTCCCTTCACGCCGGTGCGCGATCGCAATGATGGTCTCAAGCAGACTGATCTCGCGGCGTTCGACGCCGGGGCTGCGGATCTTGCCAGGAAAGCGCGCGGCCTCGAGGCGCCGATCGCTTGCGCGCAGTCGGTGCGCAATGCCGTCACGCTGCCGTTCGATGCGGCACTGGCGGCAGAGCGTGCGCTGTTCGTCAAGCTGGTCGCCAGCGACCAATCGCGGGCGCAGCGCCATCTGTTCTTCGCCGAACGTGAGGCGGCAAAGCTTCCAGGAAAAGACGTCGTCAAGCGCAGGATCGCCCGCGTCGGCGTCATCGGCGCCGGTACGATGGGCGGCGGCATCGCCATGGCCTTCGCCAATGGCGGCTATTCCGTGATTTTGCTGGAAACCAGCCACGAGGCCCTGCAACGCGGCTTGGCGACCATCGACAGGAACTACTCGGTGTCCGTCACGCGCGGTTCGCTCAGCGAAGACGCCAAGCGGGAGCGGCTCGCCCAGTTCAAGGGCTCCACCGACTATGCCGATCTCGCCGATTGCGACCTGATCGTCGAGGCGGTGTTCGAGGACATGGCGGTCAAGAAGGAAGTGTTCGGCAAGCTCGAAGCCGTGGCGAAGCCCGGCGCGATCCTGGCCACCAACACCTCCTATCTCGACATCAACGAAATCGCTGCCTCGACCTCGCGGCCGCAGGATGTGCTCGGCCTGCATTTCTTTTCGCCGGCCAATGTCATGAAGCTCTTGGAGATCGTGCGCGCCGAGAAGACCGCGCCCGATGCGCTGGCGACATCAGTCGACCTGGCGAGGCGGATCGGCAAGGTGGCCGTCGTGGTCGGCGTCTGCCACGGCTTCGTCGGCAACCGCATGCTTGCCGCGCGGGGCTCGGAATCGGAAGCGCTTCTTCTGGAAGGCGCAACGCCCAGCCAGATCGACCAGGTGTTCACCGATTTCGGCTGGCCGATGGGGCCGTTCCAAATGGGCGATCTCGCCGGCCTCGACATTGGCTGGCGCAACCGCAAGGCACGCGGCCAGAAAGCCGTGATCGCCGACACGCTGTGCGAACAAGGACGCTTCGGCCAGAAGACCGGTCGGGGTTTTTATCTCTATGAGGCTGGCGCGCGCACGCCAGTGCCGGATCCCGAGGTTGAAGCGCTGATCCGCGACAAGGCCGCCGAGAACGGTATCGCACCGCGTGCGATCAGTGCGGAGGAAATCGTAGAGCGCACGCTTTACCCCCTGATCAACGAGGGCGCCAAGATCCTGGAGGAAGGCATAGCGGCCCGTGCGTCCGACATCGATGTCGTCTGGGTCAATGGCTACGGCTTTCCCATCGGCAAGGGCGGACCGATGTTCTGGGTTGGCCTTGAAGGTCCGGCCAGGATCATCGAGCGGCTCGAATACTGGCATCAACGGACGGGCAAGGATGTGTTCAAGCCGGCGCGGTTGCTGAAGCGGATGGCCGAGACCGGGTCGTGGGAAGCCGGCGGTTAGAGAGCCTACCGGATCCGTGCATCGATGATCTCGACGAAGCGCGCGAACAGGCCGGCCTGCGACTTGATCTTGAGCTTGCGGTAGATGTTGCGGCGATGGACCTTCACGGTTCCCGGCACGATGCGCATGGCGCGGGCGATCGACTCCGTCGAATGCCCCTGCAACACCAGGTCGACGACATGCTTTTCGCGCGGCGTCAGCGACAGGCTCTGCCAGATATGGGCGCGGTCGAACTCGTTGACCATAGCGGCCGTCTCGTCCTGCTTCGCTTCCGCCGTTTCGTCGGCCGGAAGAGCAGGCCAGCGCAACCTGATGAAGCTGATCACCGCGGGAGCCATGTCGCGCAGCAATCTGGCATCGGCGGTGCCGAAAGGGCCTGAAGCGCGCAGCCGCATCAGCGACAGCACCAGCGCATCCTTGCCCGGCAGCGGCACGAAGAAGCCGACCTCCTCGGCCAGCCTGGTCTGGCTGTAATAGGAGCGGAAATACTCGCTGGCATAGAAACGGTCCGGCGCCAGCTCGCGCATGCGCCAGAACCCTTCCTTGCGCTCGACCGCAGCGTGATGGAACGGATCGAGCAGATACGGCCCTTCCTGATAGAGCGCGACGAACACATGGCTCTCGGTGGGCGAGAAGGTCTCGAACAGCAGCGGCGGGCGCGAGGCGCCGCGATAGCCGAAGATCACGCAGTGGTCGAATCTAACGTGCTGCCGCAGCCACTCGACCAGCGCCTGGCCAAAGAGATCGCCGCTGGTCTCCCGCGTCGTCGCGACGAGCGTGGCGAGCCGGCTGTATTCGTCGCTGCGGGACAATGCATACCCCCTTAAACGAGAAAATAGACCAGATATACCACCTGAGAGGTATATACTAGCCGCCATTGGCTCTGGTAGCGTTCCGATATTGTCCTGTTGCTGGAGCCATCAGCCTTGACCGCAGTGCCCGACATCGAGTTTCGCGGCGTCACCAAGCGCTATGGCGCGGTGACCGCGGTCAGCGGCATCGATCTCGCTGTCCCGCCCTCCGCCTTTGTCGCGCTGCTCGGTCCCTCCGGCTGCGGCAAGACCACCTGCCTGCGCATGATCGGCGGCTTCGAACAGCCGAGCGAAGGCCAGGTGTTCATTCGCGGCCAGGACATGGCCGGCACGCCGCCCTACCGGCGGCCGGTCAACATGGTGTTCCAGCAATACGCGCTGTTTCCGCATCTCGATGTCGAGGACAATGTCGCCTACGGGCTGCGCCAGGCGCGGCCAAGGCTGTCTTCGCGCGAGATCGCCTCAAGAGCGGGCGAGGCGCTCGAAATGGTGCGGCTCGCCGGCTATGGCCGCCGCAAGATCCACGAACTGTCGGGCGGCCAGCAGCAGCGTGTGGCGCTTGCCCGCGCCCTGGTCAACAAGCCGGCGGTGCTCTTGCTCGATGAGCCGCTGGCGGCGCTCGACAAGAAGCTGCGCACCGACATGCAGATCGAGCTGCAGAACCTGCAGCGCGAGATCGGCATCACCTTCGTGCTGGTCACGCACGACCAGGAGGAAGCGCTGTCGATGAGCGATTTCGTCTGCGTCATGAATGGCGGCCGCATCGTCCAGCTCGGGCAGCCGAGCGAGATCTATGACGAACCGGCCGACCTGTTTGTTGCCGATTTCGTCGGCAAGACCAATCTCTTGAGCGGTACTGTCGCCGGGCATTCGGGCGATCTGGTGGAGGTGGCGCTCGCGGACGGCACCGTCATTGCGGCGCGCAAACGGACCGCTTTGCAGCAGGGCGAGGTCGTTTCGGTCAGCCTTCGTCCTGAATCGCTCAGTCTCGGCGCCCAGGCAAGCGGCCCATTCAAGGGCATCGTCCGCAACCGGATATTCCTGGGCTCGACGGCGGAATACGCGATCGAGGTCAAGGGCATCGGAACGCTGCTGGCCAAAGCCGATCACCTGATCGGTCACGGCAATCTCTTCAAGCCGGGTGAACCCGTCGCCATCGGCTTTGCCTCCGGAACGCCGCTGGCGTTTGCGGAGATCAAGAACAACGGGGCCAACCAGAGGGTAGATAAACATGTCGAAATCATATCGTGACGGACTGCCGATCAGCCCCGAGAATTTCGTCGACCAGCTGATGCGTTTGAAGCGCGGCTCGATCGGCCGCCGCGACTTCCTCGGCCTCACCGGCCTTGGCATTGCCACGGCGGTGATGGCGCGCGAGATCGGCATCATGCCGACACCGGCCTTTGCCGCGGAAAGCCTTGGCGATCGCATGTCGATCGCCACCTGGCCGAACTATCATGACCCGGCGACCTTCGAGAACTTCAAGAAGGACACCGGCGTCGCCGTCGAGGTCAACGTGTTCGGCTCCAATGAGGAGATGCTGGCCAAGCTGCAGGCCGGCGCCTCGGGCTGGAGCCTGTTCGTGCCGACCAATTACACGATCTCGACCTACAAGAAGCTCGGCATCATCGAGCCGCTGGAGATGGCGAAGCTGCCGAATTTCGACGGCTCGCAAGAGGATCCGCGCTTCACCTCGGAGGGCACGATCGATGGGACGATCTACGCCGTGCCGAAGAACTGGGGCACCACCGGCTTTGCCGTCAACACCAAGAAGCTGACCAAGCCGATGACGAGCTGGAAGGAGTTCTGGGACACCGCCATGGCGGAAGGCGACAGCCGCACCATGGTGCATGACTACCAGCTGACCACGATCGGCAATGCGCTGAAATATTACGGCTACTCGTTCAATTCGCTCAAGCAGGACGAACTGGCCAAGGCGGAGGAACTGCTGCTGAAGGTCAAGCCGCATCTGTTCGCGGTCTCCTCCGACTACCAGCCGGGGATGCGCGCCGGCGACGCGTGGATGACCATGTGCTGGACGAATGACGGCGCGCAGCTGCATCGCGACATTCCCGAGATCGCCTATGTGCTGGGCAAGGAAGGCGGCGAGATCTGGACCGATTTCTATGCCATTCCGAAAGACGCGCCGAACAAGCCCGCCGGTTACGCGCTGCTCAACTACCTGATGAATCCGCAGGTGGCGGTGAAGGAGCATTTGGCCAATGGTGCGCCGTCGACCGATGCGCGCGTCAACAAGCTGCTGCCCAAGGAGGTGCTCGACAACCCGATCCTCTATCCGGCAGCCGACCTGTTGACGCCGCTGGAATTCGGCGCGGCGGCAACGTTGACTGATCCGGGCCGCGCCGAATTGATGGCGCGCTTCAAGTCGGCCTGAGCGACGGCCTCAAATTCGACTCAGATAATTTGACCGGCGGGTTTATGCCCGCCGGCACCGGGGCAATCTTTCCATGCACGGCAGCCGTCTTCGTAGGAATTTTCTGACCGCCATGCTGCTCGGTCCGGCGACCGCGTGGCTGGTGGTGTTCCTGGTGCTGCCGTTCATCGCCATCGCCGTGTTCAGCGTCGGCGAACGCGCACCGGAAGGCGGCTATCAGGCCGCCTTTACGCTGGCGCAATATGCCAATCTTCCGGCGCGGGCGACCGCCTTCTGGAACACCATGGTGCTGGCGCCGGTGGGAGCGCTCGCCTGCCTGCTCGTCGCTTATCCCGTTGCCTACTATCTCGCCTTGCGCGCGCCGCAGCGCTGGCGGCTGATCCTGCTGGCGCTGGTCGTCATTCCGTTCTGGACCAGCCTGCTGATGCGGACCTATGCCTGGATGTACATTCTGGGCGGGCGCGGCATTCCGGCGCTGCTCGCCTTTGTCGGCATCGAGGATGTCAGGCTGATCAACACGCCGGGCGCGGTGCTGCTC
>NZ_RZPW01000434.1:0-5328 GCF_003998455.1 Mesorhizobium sp. M7A.F.Ca.CA.001.08.2.1
TGCTGATATTGTCGGAGATCGACATGTCGAGGAACAGGCCGAGTTCCTTGCGGTCCTCGGTCAGATAGGCGATGCCGGCATCGAGCGCCTCGCGCGGCGAGCCGATGGTTACAGGTTTGCCGTCGAGTTCCAGCGTGCCTGAAATGTGCCTGTCGGCGCCGAAGATCAGCCGCGCAAGCTCTGTGCGGCCGGAACCGACCAGACCCGCCAGCGCCAGCACCTCGCCCTTGTGCAGGTCGAACGAACAGTTTTTCAGGAGACGGCCGTCGGACATGGCGCGCACCGAGAGCGCCACCGCGCGCTTTTCGTCCGGCGGCCGATGATCCTTCTTGTAGAAAGCCGACAAATCGCGGCCGACCATCATCGAGACGAGGCGCGAGGCACTGAGGTCGGCACGCTCGAGCGTGCCGACATAACCGCTGTCGCGCAGCACGCTGACGCGGTCGGCAAGCTGGTAGACCTCTTCCATGCGGTGGCTGATGTAGATGATGGCGATGCCTTGCGATTTCAGCGTCGCGATGACCTCGAACAGCCGGTCGGTCTCGCGCGAGGTCAGCGACGTGGTCGGCTCGTCCATGACGATGATGCGCGCATTGGTCGATAGCGCGCGGGCGATCTCGACCAGCTGGCGCTCGCCGAGCGACAGGCTGGAGACCATGTCGCGGGCCGAAAAGGAAACGCCGAGCCGCTTGATGATCTCGCTGGCGCGCCGCGTGCACTGGTCGCGATCGACGATGCCGAAGCGTCGCGGCTCGTTGCCGAGGAAGATGTTCTGCGCCACCGTCAGATTGGGCGCCAGCGACAGCTCCTGATAGATCACCGCGACGCCGCTGGCGCGCGCCTTGATCGGATCGCCGGTCGCAGCCGGCATGCCGTCGATCAGGATCTCGCCGCCGGCATCCGGCCGATAGGCGCCTGAAAGCACTTTCATCAATGTCGACTTGCCGGCGCCGTTCTCGCCCATCAAGGCGTGCAGCTCCCCGGCATGGACGCTGAGCGAGACATCGTGCAAGGCACGGATCGCGCCGAACGTCTTGGAGATGTGGCGCATCTCCAGCACCGGCTGGCGCGCCGTCTCAGCCTGGGCAATCGCACTCATCGCGCGCCTCCCACTGCCGCACCGGCGACGCTCCGGTCCATCGTGGCGTCACGCCAATTGCTGCGATAGCCTGCCAACCCAGTGAAACGCGACGCGTGCACCGGCTCTGGAACTTCGGCGGCGAATTCGCGCCCGACGCTCTCGAAGGCGAGCGCCGCTGCACCCGTGGCGCTGCCCTCCAGCGTGGCGCCCTGCAGGAAAGCCTGGCCGGGACGTAACTGCGCCAGCAGTCCGGCCAACACACCGCCTGTGTTCAGCCCGCCATCGACGATCACCGTGTTGTTCGAATGGATGAGGTCGAGCGACAGATCGACCATCAGCGCGACGTAGAGCAGCGCCGCCGCCGCGCGTTCCTCGGCATCGGGCGTGCGCCCCACCAGCCGGCCGGACTGACTGGGCATCGGCCCGCCTGGCGCGAAGCTCGGCAGCGCCATGATGCCGGCATCGATCACCCGCTGCACCACCGGACCGGCGATCTCGCCTTGCCAGCCGCCGCTGATGGTTGCGAATTCGCGCCCGCCCATGAAGCGGATGGTCGGCACCGGGCCGCCATCGACATCGACGTTGACCAGCATGTCGCGATCCCGGTCGAGCGTGTCGAGCGGGCAGTCCGGATTGAGCACGACGACCCAGGTGCCGGTCGAAACGACGGTGACCGGGCCAAGCTCCTGCCGGCGATAGGCATAGAGCGCCGCATTCGAATCATGGACGCCGTTGTGGATGGCGATCGGTCGCGCCGCAGCGTCGAGGCGGTGCTCGCCGATAACAGTGCCGGCGCGCTCGAAGCCAGGCATCCGGTCACGCCAGCCCTGCGCGTTGACCAGCGAGGAAAAGTCCTGGCTCCGCGGCGCCCACAGATGCGAATGGCAGCCGAGATAGGACACTTCCGAGACCGCCCGCCCGCCAAGGCGCCAGCTCCAGTATTGCGGATAGCCGAGGATCGATTTCGACGTAGCGAACGCGTCGGGATCGACCTCCTGCAGCCACAGCATGTGGCGGCCGTAGTTGAAGCCGAGCGGCAGCCGCGGCGAAAAGGTTTCGGAAAAGTCCGGAATGCGGCGATCGATCCGCGCGGCAATCTCGGCCGGCGGCTCTTGCTCGTAATCGAGGATCGGATGCGTCAGCGCCGCTTCGTCGACCAAGGCAAAGGTGCAGCCATGGCCCGACACCATGACCCCTTCCATTCCATGACCGTCGACCGCATCGGCAACGGCGCTGAGCGCCCAATGGTGGAGCGCCGCCTCGTCGAGCACGCTGAAGCCGCCTTGGCGCATCCATTTCGGCTGTGTCCGGCGCTCGTCGATGATCCGCCCGTCCTGGCCGAAGACGAACAGCTTCGAATTGGTCTTGCCGAAATCGAGGACAGCCACCTTCACTGGATGGCTCCCGAGGCTATCCGCACCATGACGCCGGCGTCTTCCAGCATGCGCGCATCGGCGTCGGAGAGACCGTCGTCGGTGACCAGCGTGCCGATGCGGGAAAGCGGCAGCGCGACGTTGCGCGCGTGGATCGACAGTTTGCGGCTGTCGGCCAGCACCACGATCTGGTCGGCGCAAAGGCTGAGATCGACGATCGAGCGTACCAGCAGCGGGTGCGATTCCATCACGCCTTCCTGGCCAAGGCCTTGCGCGCCGAGAAAGAATTTGGAGGCATAGAAGGGCACGGCCTGGCTGAGCGAATGGATGATGCCGGGTTCGCGATGCAGATCACCGCCCGCAACCGTCAGGCTGCAATGGCCGTGGTCGCTGAGATAGGCCGCCAGCGGCATCGAGTTGGTGTAGAGGCGGATGTTGCGCTCGGCCAGCTTGACGCCCAGATGGAAGCAGGTCGAGCCGCCATGCACGATGACGGCGTCGCCGTCGCGCACCATGGTCGCCGCGAGAGCGGCGATCTGCCGCTTGGCCTCGACCGCAAGGTCGCGGTTCTCGTCGTAGGGCCTGGCGTAGGCAACACCGGCCTGGGAAGCGCCGTCGAGCGCCGAGATGCCGCCATAGACCTTCCGCGCTTCGCCGGCCTCGTCGATCCTGTCGATATCGCGCCTGACCGTCGCGGCTGAAACGCCAAGCCGCTCCTGCAACTCGCGCACCGAAGCGAACGGACGATCCCGCAACAGTTCGACGATCTGACGCTGACGGCCGGAGTCGCTCAATTCTTTCCTCCCGGATGCCATTTTCCATGGCAATTGGCGTAACTTACTCAACATTAGTCGGATTGCAAGCGTGTTTGATGACAGTAGATCACTATTGACGTAGATCACTCGTTTCTGCGATATCAGCGCCAATTCGATCCCGGCAACGGGATTTCGCGCAGGACACGGCCGAGCCGTTGGAGGAAAAGCGCCATGGCGACCCAAGCTGACGCGCAGGAACTGGCGGCCTTGCGGGCGCTTTCGGCCAGCATCGGGCGGAGCCCGCATCTCACCCAGGCGGCAGGCGGCAACACCTCGCTGAAAGCCGGCGACACGCTGTGGATCAAGGCCTCCGGCACCTGGCTGAAAGACGCGCTCGTCGATGACATCATGGTGCCGGTGGCGATGGCGCCGCTGCTGAAAGCCGTCGAACAGCGCGATCGCGCCGCCGACCAGCCGCAGGGTTTCACCATTGCAGCGCTCAACCCGCGCGGCCTGCGGCCATCGATCGAGACCACGGTGCACGCTTTGATGCCGCAGCGCGTCGTTCTGCATGTCCATTGCGTCGACACCATCTCGCTTGCCGTGCAGGCCGATGGCGAGGCCGAGGTCGCCAAGCGGCTCGATGGCATCGAATGGGCCTATGTGCCCTATTTCCGGCCCGGCCTGCCGCTTGCACGCGGCATTGCCGAAAAACTGCGGCCTGGTGTCGACGTGCTGATCCTTGGCAATCACGGGCTGGTCGTCGCTGCCGAAACCGTCGCCGGGGCGGAGCTTCTGCTGCGCCGTATCAGGTCATTGCTGGCCCGGCCGGCGCGCGCGACCGCCGCACCCGACCTCGACGCCTTGGCCGCGCTTGCCGGCGACAGCGGCTACAGATTGCCGGCCGATGTCGAAGCGCATGCGGTTGCGCTCGACCCTGAGAGCCGCCGCATGGCGCAGGCCGGCAGCCTCTATCCGGACCACGTCATCTTCCTCGGCCAGGGCTCCGTCGTGGCGAAGCCAGGCGAGGCCGTGGCCGATGTCGTTGCGAGACTGGGCACGTCGCCTGCGGCGATCCTGTTTCCCGGCGCAGGCGTGCTGATGCGCAGCGACGCCAGTGCCGGCGCCGATGCCATGCAACGCTGCCTCGCCGACGTGACGGCGCGCATCGACATCGCCGCGCGGCTGAACTATCTCACCGCTTCCGAGAATGACGAGCTGGTCAACTGGGACGCCGAGCAGTATCGCCAGAAGCTCAACGCGGCTGGCGGCTAGCATGGACATGATGCCACTTGTCATCGGCATCGACATTGGCACATCAGGTGCGCGCGCCGTCGCCATGCGCCGTGATTTTTCCATAGCCGGGCATTCGGCCGTCCCACTCGACAGGTTTGGCGGCGATGGCCGAGCCCCCACGGCGTGGTGGCAAGCGGTGAAGGCTGTGCTGACGGAGCTGCTTTCCGGCATCGACCGCACGGCGGTCTGCGCCATCGCCGTCGACGGCACCTCCGGCACGCTGCTGCCGGTCGACGCCGCCGGGCGGCCGCTGGCCGAACCGCTGATGTACAACGACAAGGTCGATGACGGCGACATCCTGGCCGCGATCGCCCGCACCGCGCCGGCTGCAAGTGCAGCGCACGGAGCGACATCCGGCCTCGCCAAGGCCCTGCGCTTCCACCATCTACCGGGTATTGCAATGGTGCTGCATCAGGCCGACTGGATTGCCGGAAACTTCTCCGGCCGCTTCGACGTCAGCGACGAGAACAATGCCCTGAAGACAGGTTATGATGTCGAGGCCCGCCGCTGGCCGGAATGGATCGCGGCGACCGGAATGCGCATGGAGTTGCTGCCGCGCGTGGTCGTGCCGGGCGAGGTCACGGGCGCCCTCACCGCGGAAGCCGGGGAACTGTTCGGCTTGCCGCGCGATGTGGCCGTCGTCGCCGGCACCACGGATGGCTGCGCCTCGTTCCTGGCGACCGGTGCTGCCGCGATCGGCGACGGCGTCACTGCGCTGGGATCCTCGCTGACCATCAAGATCCTGTCCGACCGGCCGATTTCGGCGCCGCGCTTCGGCATATACAGCCATCGGCTCGGCAACGCCTGGCTGGCGGGCGGTGCC
>NZ_RZPW01000435.1:0-5326 GCF_003998455.1 Mesorhizobium sp. M7A.F.Ca.CA.001.08.2.1
GGCCGCCGGTGCCATTCCGCCCGTGATCGGCTGGGCCGCGGTGACCGGGACGGTCAGCCTCGAAAGCGTTGTCTTGTTCCTGATCATCTTCCTTTGGACGCCGCCGCATTTCTGGGCGCTGGCGCTTTTCAAATCCGAGGACTATGCCAAGGCCGGCATTCCGATGATGCCCAACGTCGCCGGCCACGCTTCGACGCGCCGCCAGATCTTCGCCTATGCGCTGGTGCTTGCCCCGGTCGGCGTGCTGCCGTGGATGCTCGGCTACACCACGCCCTTCTATGGCGTGGCCGCCCTGTTGCTCGGGGTCGGTTTTGCCTGGTACGCGTGGAAAGTGCTTGGCATGGCCGACGATGACCGCGTCATGAAACCGGCCAAGGCCCTGTTCGCCTATTCGCTGCTTTATCTCTTCGCCATCTTCGCTGCCTATCTGGCCGACAGCGTTGTCGAACGCGCGCTTGCCATGGGTGGAGCATGACCATGATCGAGGAAAAGCTCGAGACCGTCACGTTGACCGAGCGTCAGAAGAAGGCGCAGCGCAGCCGTTCCATCGCCATCGGCGTGGCGCTGGCGCTGCTGGTGGTCATTTTCTACATCGCGACGATCGTGAAGTTCGGCCACAATCTGGGCACGATGTGATGAGCGTCGAGAAGTCCAGGAAAGCGGCGGGCAAGAACAGCAACGTCATCGTCGCGGCTGTCTGCCTCGCCTTCTTCACCGGCATGATCGGCATGGCCTATGCCGCGGTGCCGCTCTACAAGATGTTTTGCCAGGCGACCGGCTATGGCGGCACGACGCAACGTGCCGAGAAGCAGTATGCCGGCCGCGTGCTCGACCGCGAGATCACCGTCCGCTTCGATGCCAACATCGCTGGCGTGCCATGGGAGTTCCAGCCGGTCCAGCGCTCGATGACGATGAAGATCGGCGAGACCGTGCAGGCGCACTATCAGGCGACCAACAAGTTCGATCGTTCCGTGACCGGCCGCGCCACCTTCAACGTGCAGCCTGAACTGGCGGGCCCCTATTTCAACAAGGTCGAGTGCTTCTGCTTCACCGACACGACGCTGAAGCCCGGCGAGACGCTGGACATGCCGGTCCTGTTCTACGTGGACCCCGACATCGTCAATGTGCCGGAGCTCAAGGACGTGAAGACGATCACGCTGTCCTACACGATGTTCCCGGTCGAGAAGACCAAGCCGGTCGCCTCGTCGGCGCCGACCGATGGCAACAGCAAGACAATTTCGAATACCGAAGCAAATCTCGGGGGTTGATATGGCAGACGCGCACGCAAAACCACAGCATGACTATCATCTCGTCGACCCGAGCCCATGGCCTTTCCTAGGCTCGGTAGGGGCGCTCGTCATGGCCTTTGGCGGTGTCGCCCTGATGGAATATCTGAAGGGCGGGTCGTTCCCGATCTTCGGCTTCAACATCGCCAATCCGTGGCTGTTCTTCATCGGCCTCGTGATCGTCCTCTACACCATGTTCGCCTGGTGGTCGGACACGATCAAGGAAGCGCATGAGGGTCATCATACGCGGGTCGTGTCGCTGCACCTGCGCTATGGCATGATCATGTTCATCGCCTCGGAGGTGATGTTCTTCGTTGCCTGGTTCTGGGCCTATTTCGATGCCAGCCTTTTTGCCGGTGAGGCACAGAACTACGCGCGCGCCACATTTACTGGTGGCGTCTGGCCGCCGAAGGGCATGGAGGTTCTCGATCCCTTCCATTTGCCGCTCTACAACACCGTCATCCTGCTGCTGTCGGGCACCACGGTGACCTGGGCGCACCATTCGCTTCTTCACGGCGACCGCAAGGGGCTGATCAACGGCCTGGTGCTGACCGTCGGCCTCGGCATGCTGTTCACCATGGTGCAGGCCTACGAGTACATGCACGCTCCGTTCGCTTTCAAGGATTCCATCTATGGCGCCACCTTCTTCATGGCGACCGGCTTCCACGGGTTCCACGTCATCATCGGCACCATCTTCCTGTTGGTCTGCCTGATCCGGGCGATGAAGGGTGATTTCACCCCCAAGCAGCATTTCGGCTTCGAGGCGGCCGCCTGGTACTGGCACTTCGTCGACGTGGTCTGGCTGTTCCTGTTCGCCTCGATCTACGTCTGGGGATCGGTCGGCGCGGTGATCGAGGGCCACTGATCCAGGCCTGAGGGATTTTCATTTCTGGAGGCGGCCGCGGCAACGTGGCCGCCTTCTTCTTTTTGGCGCAATGATCGCTGATCGATAGCCGATGCGACTGACAATCTTCCGGGCTATTTGCGCATTGATGATCGCGGCACTCCCAGCCTTTGCCGGCGAGAAGGTGGACCTGGTGCGTGTTCACAAGGCCGAACGCCGGCTGGAACTGATCGGCGACGGCAAGGTCCTGCGAAACTACGGCATCGCGCTCGGCGGCGATCCCGTCGGGCACAAGCACCAGGAGGGCGATCAGCGCACGCCCGAGGGGAACTATGTCCTCGACTGGCGCAACCCGAACAGCATCGCGCACAAATCGATCCATATTTCGTACCCCAATGCCGATGATGAGGCCGCCGCCAAGGCGCGCAATGTCGGCGCGGGCGGCATGATCATGATCCACGGCCAGCCGAATGGTTATGGCTGGTGGGGCTGGCTGCTTCAATTGGTCGACTGGACCGACGGCTGCATTGCGGTTACGGACTCCGACATGGACGAAATCTGGGCGCTGGTGGCCGATGGCACACCGATCGAAATCGAGCGGTAAGCAATGAGCGACGACGCTCCCATGAGTGAAGACAGAGCGATCTGGCCGCCGATCGATCCGATCTCGGCCGGCCTGCATGGCCGCTGCCCGCGCTGCGGCGAGGGGCGGTTGTTCTCCGGCTTCCTCACTGTCGGCAAGCGCTGCGTCAATTGCGGCCTCGATTATTCCTACGCCGATGCCGGCGACGGGCCGGCGGTGTTCGTCATCCTGATCATAGGCTTCCTTATCGTCGGCCTGGCGCTCTGGGTTGAAGTCACGCTTAGCCCGCCGCTCTGGCTGCATCTGCTGGTCTGGATTCCGCTGGCTGTCGTGCTGTGCCTGGCGGCGCTGCGGCTGATCAAAGGCGTGCTGCTGACGCTGCAATACCGCAACAAGGCGGCCGAAGGCCGGTTGGATCGCGGCGAATGAGCGAGGCAACCGTTAAAGCCGATGGCCGATCGCGGCCTAGGACGGCACTGCTGCTCGGCCTTGGCCTTGTGCTGATCCTGATCCTGCTGGCGCTCGGCACCTGGCAGGTCCAGCGCCTTTATTGGAAGGAAGGCCTTCTGCAGACCATCGACCAGCGCACTCATTCAGCGCCGCGGCCGCTGGCCGAGGTCGAGAAAGAATTCGCAGCCACCGGGGACGTCGATTATACGCCCGTCGCCGTCACCGGGACGTTCCTGCATCAAGGCGAACGGCATTTTTACGCGACCTGGGAAGGCGATGCCGGCTTCAATGTCTACACGCCGCTGGCGCTCGACGACGGCCGCTTCGTCCTGATCAATCGCGGCTTCGTGCCTTACGATCTGAAGGATGCCGCCAAGCGCGCCAAGGGACAGGTGACTGGCAGAGTGACGGTCACGGGGCTCGCCCGCAACCCCCTGCCAGCAAAGCCGTCGATGATGCTGCCCGACAACGATGTGGCGAAGAACATCTTCTACTGGAAGGACCGCGACGTCATGGCGGCGAGCGCGGGCCTGCCGGCTGGGTTCACGCTGGTGCCGATCTTCATCGACGCAGACAAGACTCCAAATCCAGGCGGATTGCCGGTTGGCGGCGTCACCATCATCGACCTGCCGAACAGCCATCTGCAATATGCCGTCACCTGGTACGGGCTTGCCGCAGCGCTCGCCGCCGTGCTCATCCTGCGGCTTCGTCGCCCCGCGAAAAAGGAATGAACGCGAGCGACGCCCCCTTTCTACCGATGCCCTTGACAGGGCAGGGGTGCGCACCTCATTTCGGCTTTGATCAACCGGCCCGGATTTAATGCTTCAGACAACCCCCAAACCACCTCTGACGATCCGGCTCTGCCAGCCGCGCGGTTTTTGCGCCGGTGTCGACCGTGCCATCCAGATCGTCGTGCTGGCGCTGAAGAAATATGGCGCGCCGGTCTACGTCCGCCATGAAATCGTGCACAACCGCTACGTCGTCGAGGGGCTGCAAAGCCTTGGCGCCGTCTTCATCGAGGAACTCTCCGAGATCCCGGCCGAACATCGGCAGTCGCCCGTCGTGTTCTCGGCGCATGGCGTGCCGAAATCGGTGCCGGCGGATGCGAAGGCGCGCAATCTCTTCTATCTCGATGCCACTTGCCCGCTGGTGTCGAAGGTCCACAAGCAGGCGATGCGCCATCAGCGGCTCGGCCGTCATGTGCTGTTGATTGGTCACGCCGGACATCCCGAGGTGATCGGCACCATGGGCCAGCTCCCGGACGGAGCGGTGACCCTGATCGAAACCGAAGCCGATGCCGCAAAGCTCTCGCCCGTCGATCCGCAGGCGCTAGGCTTCGTCACCCAGACCACATTGTCGGTCGAGGACACCGCCGGCATCATCCGCGCCTTGCAGGATCGCTTTCCGGCGCTGCAGGCGCCAGCGGCGGAATCGATCTGCTATGCCACCACCAACCGCCAGGAAGCCGTCAAGGACACCGCGCCGGGCGCCGATCTCTACCTGATCGTCGGCGCGCCGAATTCATCCAATTCGCGACGACTTGTCGAAGTGGCGGAGCGTGCAGGCGCCACCATGTCGCTTCTCGTGCAGCGCGCCGCCGAGATTCCGTGGAATGACATCGGCAACATTTCGACGCTCGGCCTGTCGGCCGGCGCGTCGGCGCCCGAAATCATCGTCGACGAGATCATCGACGCGTTCCGGCAGCGCTTCGATGTCACGATCGATCTGGCCATCACGGCCACGGAAACGGAGGATTTTCCGGTCATGCGGGTACTGCGCGATGTCGAACTGACGCGGGCCGACATGGCCTTCGTCAATGGAGCCGCGTAAGGCACATGGCGGTCTACACTGACGTCGCGGAAGGCGAACTCGGCGCATTCCTGAAGCACTATCCGGTCGGCGATCTCCTGTCCTACAAGGGCATCGCCGAAGGCACCGAGAACTCGAACTTCCTGCTGCACACCTCGAGCGGCTCCTACATCCTGACGCTCTATGAGAAACGCGTCGAGAAGGCGGATCTGCCGTTTTTCCTCGGGCTGATGGGCCATCTCGCCTACAAGGGCGTGTCCTGCCCGCTGCCGGTGACCGCCCATGACGGCAGCGTCATCGGCACGCTCGCCGGCCGGCCGGCGGTCATCATCACCTTCCTGGAAGGGCTTTCGT
>NZ_RZPW01000436.1:0-5326 GCF_003998455.1 Mesorhizobium sp. M7A.F.Ca.CA.001.08.2.1
CATCATCCTGTCCTGGCTGCATCACGCGCCGCGGGACCTGATTGTGCAGAAACCACGCCATGCGGCCGAAGCAAAAGGCGTATTTTCGCTGCGCTCCCCTGCCCGCCCCAACCCAATCGGGCTGCATGTGGCCAGGCTCGTCGGGCTCGACCAGAACACCGGCCGCATCGATCTCGACGCCATCGACGTGCTCGACGGCACTCCGGTCATCGACATAAAACCCTATTTCGCCTCGACCGACGCTATACCGGAGGCGACCATCGAAGGGCGCGACGAGCCCGGGGTTCGGCGATGACGGCGCCCACCGGTCGCCGCCGCGCCATCGCCAAGGCGCTGACAGCACTTCTGCCGCTGGCACCCTATGCCGACATGGAGAAGATCCGCGGCGACGCCGGCGCGGTCCACATGAAGACCTTACCACCAGGCATCGCCGTATGGTTGGCGACGATTGCCCATATCCGCCACATGCACACAGATTACGAGAAACTGCTGAGCGAAGGCTACGACCGCGACTCGGCGCGTTTCTTCGTCATCGAGCAGACCAACGTCGTGCTCACCCGCTGGCGCGCGACGCGCCTGCTCGACGCGGATGACGAGGAGGAATGACCACGGCTACTTCCGCTTAAGCACTGCGACCGCATTATAGGGCTGACCATCGGCCTGGCCGATCCAGGTCCAGGACAGATTTTCCTTGAAAAACCTGACGGTGATGTTGCCGCCGTCGATGCATTTGTCCTGACCGTAGGTGATGCTCTCGTGGTATTCCACCGAAATGCCGTCACTGGACGTCTGTGACAGCGATCCGCCGCAACCGAGTGACGGATAGTCGATCGACGCGCTGCCATCGTTGATGGTCATGGCGATCGGCCAGTCGGCCCCGGCGTCACCCGCCGGGCTTTGATGGCCGCTGCCGACCCAGGTGCCGCTCAGCGACGGCACCGCGCAAGGCAGGTTCTGGAAGATCGGTGTCAATTCGCTCCCGGTTTTCTCGCAGCGATAGGTCTGCCCGCCCTGGCACAATTCCTCGCCTTCGCGCGCGCACTGGGCGCTGGCTTCGCCCGCGGCGGCGAACATCGTCATGGCTGCTATGACGGCCCCAAGCCTGCGCATCTTCCCCCTCCCGTTCAGAGCGCGCAATCTAAGGCAATTCCGATCCAATGTATCGGCGAGATCGTCATCGAGGCCGAACAGCGCCGGGCGGGTGGCTCTATGCGTTCTGCCCTGCGCCGATAGCCTGCTGACTCGCCTTGCGTGACAGGAGGCCCCAATGAGCCACACGGCGACGACACAGGACGAGAAGCAACTGCCCGTGGTTGGCGACCGCCATGTCGACCCGCATTTTTACCCCGACGGCATCGCCTTTCTCGACGGCCAATACCTGCCGATGTCGCAGGCCAAGATCTCGGTGCTGGACTGGGGTTTTCTGCATTCCGACGCCACCTACGACACCGTGCATGTCTGGAACGGCCGCTTCTTCCGCCTCGATCTGCATCTCGACCGCTTCCTCGGCGGGCTGGAAAAGCTGCGCATGACCATTCCCTTCGACCGCGACGGCGTGACCGAAATCTTGCACAATTGCGTGGCGCTGTCCGGTCATCGCGCCGCCTATGTCGAAATGCTGTGCACGCGCGGCGCCTCTCCGACCTTCAGCCGCGACCCGCGCCAGGCGGTCAACCGCTTCATGGCCTTCGCCGTGCCGTTCGGCTCGGTCGCCAACGCCGAGCAGCTGCAGCGCGGCCTGCGCGTCGCCATCAGCGACAAGATGCGTATTCCGCCGGCCTCGATCGACCCGGCGATCAAGAATTACCACTGGCTCGATCTGGTGCGCGGCCTCTACGATGCCTATGACCGCGGTGCAGAGACCGCGTTGCTCCTCGACTTCAACGGCAATGTCGCCGAAGGCCCGGGCTTCAACGTCTTCTGCGTCAAGGACGGCAAGCTGTCGACGCCGGCCACCGGCGTGCTGCCCGGCGTCACCCGCCGCACCGTCTTCGATCTCTGTGCAGAAGAAGGCCTTGCCGCCACGGCGACCGATCTCAGCGTCACCGCATTGCGCGAGGCCGACGAGGTGTTCATCACCTCCACTGCGGGCGGCATCATGCCGGTGACGGAGATCGACGGCGCGGCGATCGCCAATGGCAAGGTCGGACCGATCACCAGCCGGCTGATGGCGCGCTACTGGCAAAAGCACGATGACCCGGCCTGGTCGTCTCAGGTGAATTATCCCCGATAATTCAGGCGTCTTTGTCAAAAGATTCCCGTCGCCTCTGGAAAATCAGAGGATCGACCGTATATGCCCGAAAGCGGAGAAGCCTCCGCTTTCATCCAAAATCACGCCCGCAGGGGCAAGGACTCCAAGATCATGACAAACAAGGTTTGGTTCATCACCGGATCGTCTAAAGGCTTTGGCCGCGTCTGGGCCGAGGCCGCACTCGCGCGTGGCGACAGCGTCGCGGCCACCGCCCGCGATGCCGGCACGCTCGCCGATCTCGTCGAGAAATACGGCGACAGGATTGCCGCGATAAAGCTCGACGTCACCGACAAGAAAGCCGTCGATGCCGCTGTCGCCGAGGCGCACAAGCGTTTTGGCCGGCTCGACGTCGTCATCAACAATGCCGGCTACGGCCATTTCGGCGCCATCGAGGAGGTCAGCGAACAGGAAGCTCGCGACCAGATCGAAACCAATGTCTTCGGCGCTCTGTGGGTCACTCAGGCCGCACTGCCGATCATGCGGGCACAGCGTTCCGGCCACATCATCCAGATCTCGTCGATCGGCGGCGTCAATGCCTTTGCCTCGCTCGGCCTCTACCACGCCTCGAAATGGGCGCTGGAGGCCTTCAGCCAGTCGCTCAGCATCGAGGTCGCGGAATTCGGCATCCATGTGACGCTGGTCGAGCCGGGCGGTTTCTCCACCGACTGGGCCGGGCCGTCGGCCAAGGTGTCCCAGCCGATCGAGGCCTATGCGCCCGCCCGTGCCAAGATGGCCGAGCGCCGCGCCAATTCGGTCGCCGGCGATCCAGACGCCACCGGGCCGGCCATGCTGGCCATTGTCGACGCCGCCGAGCCACCGCTCCGGGTATTCTTCGGCGATGGCGGCCTGCCGATGATCAAGCAGGAATACGCCAACCGCATTGCCACCTGGGAGAAGTGGGACGACGTTTCCATCATGGCGCAAGGCGTGAAGAAGAACCGCAAGGGCTGAAGTCCAGCGCTTTTGCTGCGCCGCTCCATGGGCGGCGTAGCCGGCCCTCAGGCTTGATAAATCCACTGCTCCGGCACGCGCAGCGATATCTCTTCGCCTGCCCTAACCGTGCCTGGCTTCTCTACCCAGGCGACAATGCCGCGCAGCCGCTTCGCCGCTTTCGGGAACAGCAGCGCGCCGGCTTCGACGTCGGCCATTCCGGCGTTTTCGGCGATCGACCGGCTGGCGATGCGGCACGGGCCGTTCTGTGCGTCGACCTTGATGGTGACGCCGCCCTTGAAGAACAGCAGCGTGCCGGACGGCAGCATGGAGAGGTTCGGCACCCCTTCCATCACCAGATTGGCGCCGATCCATTCCGGCTTGATCTCGGCCAGGCCCATGCGCTCGGCGACAACCGCCAGCTCGTCCGCTGCCACGATGGACAATTGCCGCTCGTTGCGCATTTCAGTGCCGCGCGGATACCAGGGCTCGCGCCCGCCCGAGCGCCGCGTCGGTCCAGCATGGAAATCGCCTGATATGCCGTCGAAACCCAGCCGCAATTCGTCCACCGGGCGCGTCTGAAAATGATCCGCCGGCGCCACGTAAAGCGCTGCCGCCCTGGCGGCAAGCTTTCGCGCGGCGATGATTTCAACCGGCTTTTCAGCCTCGGGGAAGAGATCCGGCATGGCGTTCTTTCTATTCGTCATCCAGCGAATTAGCCGGGCGCGCTTCGCGGCGTCCAGTCGAAAGTGCTGATCGTCCGATCAACAGCACCGATAGGATCGCGATCACGCTTTTCTTACCTGTCATCGATCTCGCACCGCATTGCCGGCGCGCGGTGCCGGTTTCATAGTGACGTCCAGACGGTTTGCGGAGGCTGATCATGCGACCTGTGACGGCAATCACGTTGCTTTGGTTGATCTGGGCAGGAAGCTGGGCCGTCGCCGCTTTGTGGTCCGACCCTGCCCAGAAGCGCGCCGGGTTCAAGGCGGAGGCCCGCTATCGGGGTCTCTGGATAGCCGGCGCGGTGCTGCTGTTCATTCCGGCGCACGGCTATGAAGGCCGGCTCAGGCTGTGGATGCCTGATCTCCCCGAAGCCTGGATCTGTGTCGCCCTGATCGCCATCGGCATCGCCTTTGCCTGGTGGGCGCGCCTGCATCTCGGCAGGCTGTGGTCGGGCACCATCACCGCCAAGGCCGGGCACCGTGTCGTCAACACCGGCCCGTATGGCCTTGTCCGGCATCCGATCTACACCGGATTGCTGCTGGCGATCCTCGCCACCATGGCAGCCAAGGGCACCGTCTGGGGCATAGCCGGAACCGCGCTGCTCATCATCGGCATCGTGACGAAAGCCAGGCTGGAAGAAAATTTCCTGCGCGGCGAACTGGGCAGCGCCTATGACGACTATGCCGCGCGCGTTCCGATGCTGGTGCCGTTCGCACCAGCATGACGCGGCAGCCTCAAAGCATTCTCAGCAGCGCGCCGCCGATCGAATAGCCCGCGCCGAAGGCGCAGATCAGACCGAAATCGCCCGGCTTCATGTCGGCGTGGTTCTCCGACAGCGCGACGATGGCCCCGGCGCCCGCCGTGTTGCCCAGCCGCTCCAGCACCATTGGCGCGCGGTCGTGATCGACCTCGTGGCCGAACGACAGCTTCAGGATCATCGCATTCATCCGCGCATTGGCCTGATGCAGCCAGAAGCGCCTGATCGCCTGCGGCGTCAGCCCGTGCTCGGCGAGGAATTCGACGATGAATTTCTGCCCGGCGACGGTGACTTCCTTGAACACCTTGTTGCCGACCTGCTTGATCAGATTGCCTTCCAGATTGATCATGTAAGGATCATCCTGGGCGGTGCGGGTATGGTAGCCCAGATTGGTGCGGATGTTGTTCGACATCTGCGTCCAGATGCGCGTGTCGAGCACCTCGAAGCGCCCCGGCCGCTTGTCGCCCTTGGCCAGGCCTTCGACCACCATCGACACCGAAGCGTCGCCGAAAATGAAATGCGTCTGCCGGTCGCGGAAATTGAGATGGCCGGTGATGATCTCGGGCGTCGTCACCAGAATGCGCTTGTGCGCGCCGGACCGCACCAAATTAACGGCGATGTGCAAGGCCGCCGCCGCCGAAGAACAGCCGAGCCCCATGTCG
>NZ_RZPW01000437.1:0-5322 GCF_003998455.1 Mesorhizobium sp. M7A.F.Ca.CA.001.08.2.1
GTCGAGCAGCCATTGGTCAGGCCGTCATGGCCTGAATTGCCGCCATAACCGCCGCCGGAGATCTGGTACATGACGTAGTCGCGGCCGCGTGCCGGGTCGTTGCCGCCGAGTGCGAAATTGCCGCTGGAACCGGCGGGTGCGGCGGTCACCTTGTCCGGCAGCGCCTGCACCATCGCCGCGAACACCGCCTCGGCGATGCGCTGCGACACCTCGGCGGCGCAGCCCGAGACGGGCCGCGGATATTTGGCGTCGAGGAACGTGCCTTCCGGCCGCTTGACGATCAGGGGTTCAAACGCGCCGGCGCTGATCGGTACATCCGGGAAAATGTGGCGCATGGCGAGATAGACCGAGGATAGGGTCGTCGCCAGCACGCTGTTCATCGGCCCGGCGCAGGGCTTTGACGAGCCGGTGAAATCGAAGGTCAGCGTGTCGCCCTGTTTTTCGACGCCGAGCGCGATGATCAGCGGCTCGTCGACCACCCCATCGGAATCGACAAACGCCTTGGAATGGTAGGTGCCGTCGGGAATGGCTGAGATGTTGGCGCGCATCTGTTCGGCCGCGCGGCGGCGCAGTTCGGCGATCGCCTCTACAACCGTTTCATCCCCGTAACGATCCAGGATTCCATTCAGCCGATCCTGGCCGATCAGCAGTGCGGCGGCCTGGGCCCTGATATCGCCGATGCGCTGGTCGGCGACGCGGATGTTGGAGCAGATGATGGCGTAGATTTCCGGGTCGAGCACGCCCTTCTTGAACAGTTTTACGGGCGGCAGTCGCAGGCCTTCCTGCTCCACGGCAGTCGCCGAGGCTGAAAATCCGCCCGGCACCGAGCCGCCAATGTCGGGCCAATGGCCGGTGTTGGATAGCCAGCAGAAAATCTTGCCGTCCCGGTAGACCGGCATGGCGAAGCGCACATCCATCAGATGGGTGCCGCCGAGATAGGGGTCGTTGACGACGTAGATGTCGCCTGGTTCCGGCGGCAGGCAACGGCCGTCGGCGATCATCTCGATCACCGTCCTGGTCGAATACTGCATGACACCGACGAACACCGGCAGGCCCTGGCTGCCTTGCGCGATCAGCGAACCGTCGACAGCCGAATAGATTCCGTCGGAACGGTCATTGGCCTCGGCGATGACCGGCGAGAAAGCGGCGCGAGAGAACGTAAGGTCCATCTCGTCGCAGACCTGCTGCAGGGCCGCCTGGAGGACCGAAAGGGTGATGGCGTCGAGCTTTGCCATATCAGGCCTCGCCAATGTCGATGATGATGTTGCCGTCAGCGTCGCTGCGTGCGCGGTCGCCGGGTTCGAGCACGGTGGTGGCATCCATCTGTTCGAGGATCGCCGGGCCTTCGATGATAGCATCGAGCGGCAGCTTTTCACGCGCATATACGGGCGTGTCGTGCCAACGGCCGGCATACCAGACCGGCCGGATTTCGCGCCGCGCCTCGTCCAGCGTTGCTGCGCGCCCCGCCGGATCGATCAGGCGCGACAGATCGATCGCCAGACGCACGCCGGTGACCGATGTATTGAGATTGACGAGATTGGCTCGGATTTCCGGCAGCTCGACCTTGAAGCGGGCGAAATAGGCCTTTTCGAAAAGCTGCTGCAGCGTTGCCCGGGTCACCGAGGAGGACGGCAGCGCCACGTTGATGATGTGGGTCTGGCCGACGAACTGCATGTCGGCGGAGTGGGTGACGCGGATCGTCTCCGGCTTTACCGCTTCCTTGCCGATCAGCTCCTTGCCTTCGTTTCGGTGCCGTTCCAATACTGCGTAAAGATACGTTTCGTCGAGTACCGACACCGGCTGGTTGATGGTGTTGACGAAGTCGTGGCGCAGGTCGGCAACGACGCAGCCGAGCGCGTTGGTGATGCCTGGACGCGCCGGCACCAACACCTTGGGCAGGCCGAGTTCGCGCGCCAGGGCAGTCGCATGCAGCGGCCCGGCGCCGCCGAAGGCGAACAGCGCGAAATCGCGGGGGTCATGACCGCGTGACACCGAGACCATGCGGATGGCGCCGGCCATCTTCATGTTGCCGAGCCGCAGCACCGCGCCCGCCGCCTCGACGCCGGAAAGGCCGGTCGGCTTGCCGATTTTCTCCTCGAAGATGCCGGTGACGCGCTCTGATGTGACCGGGTTTTCGACTGCCAGCAGCTTCTTCGGCGCCAGCCGGCCGAGCACCAGATTGGCGTCGGTGATGGTCGGCTCGAGGCCGCCGCGCCCGTAGCAGATCGGGCCGGGATTGGCGCCCGCACTTTCCGGGCCGATCTGGATCAGGCCGGCCGCGTCGACGCGGGCGATCGAGCCGCCGCCGGCGCCGACCGTGTGCACCGCCACCATTGGCACATGGATCGGCATGGCATATTCGATCTCGATCTCGTTCGAGACGGCCGGCTCGGCATTGCGGATCAGCGCCACGTCGGTCGAAGTGCCGCCCATGTCGTAGGTGACGAGGTTTTCGAAGCCGGCACGTTTTCCGGTGTAGGCGGCGGCGATGACGCCCGAGGCCGGACCGGACATGACAGTCTTGGCCGATTCACGTGTGACGAAGCGGGCAGAGATCATGCCGCCATTGCCGTTCATGATCAGGAAGTCGCGGGCATAGCCTTTTGCAGCCAGTTCCTTGCGCAGCCGCTCGACATAGCGCTCGAGGATCGGCTGCACCGAGGCGTTGACCGAAGCGGTGACGCCGCGCTCGAACTCGCGCGCCTCCGACAGCAGCGCATGGCCTGCCGTGATGTAGCCGTTCGGCCAGAGCTCGGCGGCAATTTCGGTGGCGCGCCGCTCGTGCGCCGGATTGGCGTAGGAATGCAGGAAATGGATGACGAGGGATTCGCAACCGGCCGCGATCAGCGTCTGCACCGCCTCGCGCATTTCGGCCTCGTCGAGCGGTGTGCGTATCGCACCCGACGCCTCGACGCGCTCCGACACTTCGAGCCTGAGATTGCGCGGGATGATCGGCACGAAGCTGCCGGTCATGCCATAGGCCTGCGGCCGCGTGCGCCGGCCAAGCTCGATCACGTCGCGAAAACCGCGCGTGGTGATCATGCCGGTTTTCGCCAGCCGGCGTTCGAGCACCGCATTGGTGGTGGTGGTCGTGCCATGCACGATGAGGTCGATGCCGTCGATCGGAAATCCGGTGGCGCCGAGCGCCGAAACGACACCGAAGGCCTGGTTGTCGACCGTGGTCGGCGTCTTGGCCAGATACACCCTGCCGCCATCGCTTCCGTCGATCAGGAGCAGGTCGGTGAAGGTGCCGCCGACATCGATACCGGCAACGACATTTCCCTGGGGATCGCGCGCTTGCGCCGAAATATTCTCTTCCATCGTCGAAACCCGAAATGCGCGGACTACGGATATGCGTCAGTTTGGAAAGCTGTTTTAAGGGAGCATCTTGACGCAAATATCGTTTGTATACTAATAAATTCCGGACACAAGAGCTTGCCGCTTTGCAGTGTGCGAACAGCACGCCGGGACCTGAATGGTCCGGGCGCGCAGGTGAAGGTTTGGCGCCCGCGTCCGTGAGCTGGGCCAGAAGGTTGGATTTGATGAACACCACATCCGCTCTCAACACCGTCGGCGCCCGACCGCTGCAGTTCCCGATTCCGGCCAATGTCTATGCCGAAACCGTGGTCTCGGTGAAGCACTACACCGACCGGCTGTTCTCGTTCCGCATCACCCGTCCGCAGTCGCTGCGCTTCCGCTCCGGCGAGTTCGTCATGATCGGGCTGCCCAATGCGGAGAAGCCGGTGTACCGCGCCTATTCGGTGGCGAGCCCGGCCTGGGACGAAGAGCTGGAATTCTTCTCGATCAAGGTGCCGGACGGCCCGCTGACTTCGGAGCTGCAGAAGATCCAGGTCGGCGACACCGTCATCATGCGCCAGAAGTCGACCGGCACGCTGGTGGTCGACGCACTGACGCCGGCCAAGCGGCTGTTCATGATCTCGACCGGCACCGGCATCGCGCCCTTCGCCAGCCTGCTGCGCGACCCCGACACCTATGAAAAATTCGATCAGCTGATCCTGACCCATACCTGCCGCGACAATGCGGAACTCACCTACGGCCAGGAGCTGGTCGCAGCACTTGAAAGCGACCCGCTGATCGGTGAACTGACCACTGGGCGCGTCACGCTCTACAATTCGACGACCCGCGAGGAATCGGCACGCATGGGCCGCATCACCGCGCTGATCGGCTCCGGCAAGTTCTACAGCGATCTCGGCATCGACAAGCTCAACCCGGCAACCGACCGGATCATGATCTGCGGCTCGATGCATATGCTGAAGGACGTCAAGGAACTGGCCGAAAGCCTCGGCTTCGAGGAAGGCTCGCTGAGCCATCCGGCGACTTTTGTCGTCGAGCGCGCCTTCGTCGGCTGAGCCGCACCAACATCTCGAAGTCTACGTTTTTGACCGCACGGTCAAAAATTGCTGCTTTCGCCGCCTTTTTCGGTTATGACCGCCCGCAGGACTCGTGAAGTACGGCTTCACGGGCTATCTTCGGCACACGTCGCTGAATGAAAGGGCAGGAGATGAGCAGCACAATCCGCGAAGCCGATGTCGACTCGTCCAAGGTGACGCCGCTGCCGGCGCGTGCCGCCGCCAATACAGCCGTCCCACCGGACCATCGCGTTGCGCGCAACCCCGGCATGAAGCTCGACCTTGGCTTCATGGAATCGGTGCGCAGCGTCAATCGCTCGGCGCTGGAACGGCGCGTCGCCAGCCTGACCAAGCGGCGCTCTATCAAGGCCGACAACCAGGCCGCCTGGCTGCTGCGCGCCGTCGCCTGCATGGATTTGACGACGCTGAATTCCAACGACACCGAGGAGCGCGTGCGCCGGCTCTGCGCCAAGGCGATCAACCCGTTCCGCCGCGACATTGTCGAGGGCCTCGGCATATCAGGTGAAACCATCCGCCCGGCCGCCGTCTGCGTCTACCACCCCTTCGTTGCCACCGCCGTCGATGCGGTGCGCGGCACTGGCATCCATGTCGCCGCCGTCTCCACCGCCTTTCCGCATGGCCTGGCGCCGCTGTCGACCCGTTTGCAGGAGATCGAGGCCTCGGTCCGTGACGGCGCCGACGAGATCGACGTCGTCATCCCGCGCGGCCTGGTGTTCGGCGCCAAGTGGCGGGAGCTTTACAATGAGATCGTCTCGATGCGCGCCGCCTGCGGTGATGCGCATCTGAAGGTCATCCTCGGCACCGGCGACCTCGCCACGCTGCGCAATGTCATGCTGGCCTCGATGGTGGCGATGATGGCGGGCGCCGATTTCATCAAGACCTCGACCGGCAAGGAAAGCGTCAACGCGACGCTGCCCGTCGGCCTCGCCAT
>NZ_RZPW01000438.1:0-5320 GCF_003998455.1 Mesorhizobium sp. M7A.F.Ca.CA.001.08.2.1
ACCTCGCATTTTCGGGGTTACATCAGTCAAAACTCTTCCCTATAAGGCCCTCCTAGCCTGATACCAGAATCGCGAGCACAACCGGCCGGGTCTTCCCGTCCCGGTTTTTTGTGCAAGCCGCCCGCCGAACGGACCTTTGACATGCCAAGACGCACTGACATCAAGTCGATCCTGATCATCGGGGCCGGCCCCATCGTCATCGGCCAGGCCTGCGAGTTCGACTATTCCGGCACGCAGGCCTGCAAGGCGCTGAAAGAGGAAGGCTTCCGCGTCATCCTGGTCAATTCCAACCCGGCCACCATCATGACCGACCCGGAACTGGCCGACGCCACCTATATCGAGCCGATCACGCCTGAAGTGGTGGCCAAGATCATCGCCAAGGAGCGGCCCGACGCGCTGCTGCCGACCATGGGCGGCCAGACCGCGCTCAACACCGCTCTGTCGCTGCGCCGCATGGGCGTGCTCGAGCGCTACAATGTCGAGATGATCGGCGCCGATGCTACCGCCATCGACAAGGCCGAGGACCGCGCGCTGTTTCGCGAGGCGATGAAGAAGATCGGCCTGGAAACGCCGAAGTCGATGCTGGCCAACGCCACCGACGTCAAGAACACCGACCGCAAGACGCATGAGGCCGAGCGCGCGGCGCTCAAGGCCGAGAAGCCGGCCGATCTCGACGCCGCGCTCGACGCCTTGGAAACTCGCTGGAACCTCGGCGAAGGCGACCGCAAGCAGCGCTATATCAGCCATGGCATGGCGATCGCCGCCCAGGCGCTCGACCATGTCGGCCTGCCGGCCATCATCCGCCCATCCTTCACCATGGGCGGCACCGGCGGCGGCATCGCCTACAACCGCGCCGAATTCTACGAGATCGTCCAGTCCGGCCTCGACGCCTCGCCGACCACCGAAGTGCTGATCGAGGAGAGCGTGCTCGGCTGGAAGGAGTATGAGATGGAGGTCGTCCGCGACAGAGCGGACAATTGCATCATCGTCTGCTCGATCGAGAACATCGACCCGATGGGCGTGCATACGGGCGACTCGATCACCGTCGCCCCTGCCCTGACGCTGACCGACAAAGAATACCAGATGATGCGCAACGCCTCGATCGCGGTGCTGCGCGAGATCGGCGTCGAGACCGGCGGCTCCAACGTACAGTTCGCCGTCAACCCGGCCGATGGCCGCCTCGTCGTCATCGAGATGAACCCGCGCGTCTCGCGTTCGTCGGCCCTGGCCTCCAAGGCGACCGGTTTCCCGATCGCCAAGATCGCCGCAAAGCTCGCCGTCGGCTACACGCTGGACGAGCTGGAGAACGACATCACCGGCGGCGCGACGCCAGCCTCGTTCGAACCGAGCATCGATTACGTCGTCACGAAGATCCCGCGTTTCGCCTTCGAGAAATTCCCCGGCGCCGAGCCGGTGCTGACCACCGCCATGAAGTCGGTCGGCGAAGTCATGGCCATCGGCCGCACCTTCCAGGAATCGCTGCAGAAGGCACTGCGTGGACTTGAAACCGGCCTCACCGGTTTGGACGAGATCGAGATCCCCGGTCTCAGCCATGGGGGCCTCGGTTCCGCCAACCATGCCGACGACCGCAACGCCATTCGTGCGGCGCTCGGCACGCCGACGCCCGACCGGCTGCGCATGGTGGCGCAGGCGATCCGCATGGGCACCTCGCTGGAAGACGTGCACGCCATGTGCAAGATCGACCCGTGGTTCCTCGAACAGATCGCCGGCATCGTCGCCATGGAAGCCCGCATCCGCGAGCACGGCATTCCCGAGGACGCCGTCAACCTGCGCATGCTGAAGGCCATGGGTTTCTCCGATGCCCGCCTCGCGTCGCTGACGAAGACCGACGCCGAAGTGATTCAGAAAGCTCGCGAAAAGCTCGACGTTCATCCGGTTTATAAACGCATCGACACTTGTGCGGCCGAGTTCGCCTCGCCCACCGCCTACATGTACTCGTCCTATGAAGTGCCGTTCGCCGGCGCGCTGGCCAACGAGGCACAGGTCTCGTCGCGCAAGAAGGTCGTCATCCTCGGCGGCGGCCCCAACCGCATCGGCCAGGGCATCGAGTTCGACTATTGCTGCTGCCACGCCGCCTTCGCACTGCGCGACGCCGGCTATGAAGCGATCATGATCAACTGCAACCCGGAGACGGTCTCGACCGACTACGACACCTCGGACCGGCTCTATTTCGAGCCGCTGACGGCGGAAGACGTGCTGGAGATCCTGCGCGCCGAGCAGGCCTCGGGCGAACTGATCGGCGTTATCGTGCAGTTTGGCGGCCAGACGCCGCTGAAGCTGGCGGATGCGCTGGAGAAGGCCGGCATCCCCATCCTCGGCACCTCGCCCGACATGATCGATCTGGCCGAAGACCGCGACCGCTTCCAGAAGCTGCTGCACAAGCTCAACCTCAGCCAGCCGAAGAACGGCATCGCCTATTCGGTCGAGCAGGCTCGCCTGGTTGCCGGCGAGCTCGGCTTCCCCCTGGTGGTGCGCCCATCCTATGTGCTCGGCGGCCGCGCCATGCAGATCATCCATGACGAGGGCATGCTGCAGACCTATCTGCTCGACACCGTGCCCGGCCTGGTGCCGGAGGACATCAAGCAGAAATACCCCAACGACAAGACCGGCCAGATCAACACGCTGCTGGGCAAGAACCCGCTGCTGTTCGACACCTACCTATCCGGCGCCATCGAGGTCGATGTCGACTGCCTCTGCGACGGCAAGGCGACCTTCGTCTCCGGCATTTTAGAGCACATCGAGGAAGCCGGCATCCATTCGGGCGACTCAGCCTGCTCGCTGCCGGTGCACTCGCTGCCTTCCGAACTGGTCGACGAGCTGGAGCGCCAGACGGCAGCCCTTGCCCGCGCGCTCAATGTCGGCGGCCTGATGAACGTGCAGTACGCGATCAAGGACGGCACGGTCTATGTGCTGGAGGTCAACCCGCGCGCGTCACGCACCGTGCCCTTTGTCGCCAAGACCATCGGGCGGCCGATCGCGAAAATCGCCGCCCGCATCATGGCCGGCGAAAAACTGGAAGACGCCTTCGCCCATTACGGCGCCATGCCCGACCCCAGGAACCCCGGCCACATCGCGGTCAAGGAAGCCGTCTTCCCCTTCGCCCGCTTCCCTGGCGTCGACATATTGCTCGGACCGGAAATGCGCTCGACCGGCGAGGTCATGGGCCTCGACCGCGACTTCGCGCTGGCCTTCGCCAAGAGCCAGCTGGGCGCCGGCGTCGACCTGCCGCGCTCCGGCACGCTGTTCGTCTCGGTGCGCGACGAGGACAAGAAAGGCATCCTGCCGGCGGTCAAGCGCCTCGCCGGCCTCGGCTTCAAGGTGCTGGCGACCTCAGGCACCGCCCGCTTCCTCGCCGAAAACGGCGTCGACGCCCAGAAGATCAACAAGGTTCTGGAAGGCCGCCCGCATATCGAAGACGCCATCCGCAACCGCCAGGTGCAGATCGTCTTCAACACCACGGATGGCCAGAAGGCGGTGTCGGACTCCAAGTCGCTGCGCCGCGCCACGCTGATGCAGAAGGTGCCGTATTACACCACGCTGTCGGGTGCGGCTGCTGTGGCGGAGGCGATTGCGGCGCTGAAGGCGGGGAGCCTGGAGGTCAGGCCGCTACAGGAGTATTTTGCGTGAGGTGATTGGCCGATCTCCCCACTTGAGGGGGAGATGGCCGGCAGGCCAGAGGGGGGCGCTGTCCCGCTAACGGTGCGATCCTATCTGCTCGGCCCTTCTAGCAGACGCCAAGCGGACCTGGCAGGTCAGAACAACTGTTCTTGTCTCTGCGTCTCCGGTTGATCTTCTCTGACCGTCAGGCCAAACATCGAACGCACTTGCTCCAGGATCTTTGTTGCGTGATGCGCAACCCCGGCAGCTCGCCAATAAGAGGGGTTTCCAACTGCCTGTCCATCGGAGATCTTTTTGATGAAGGCATCGCCAAACGAATACGCAGGACCGTCGTATTGAGGGTGATCCACAATACTTTTTGCTGCTGCGCGAATCGCTGCGAAGCTCATCTTTGGAATTGAGCCTCCTTTTGAAATGAGGCTCCCCTTATCGAGCGTATATCTGATGTGCGCACTGGCCCGCGAGTGTTGAGGATTACGCAAGAAGTTAGGATTCTCAATTCCATAGTCAGCGTAAACCACACGCCTCGGCAAATCGGAGCGACTCATGAGAGCGTGATATAATTCCCATTCTCCGCGCTCAATCGACTTTGTTGAATTAAATCCAATCTTTGCTATCTCAGCGGAAAACGTTCCAACCGTAATATAGACATGCGCCCAGTCCTGAAGATAAGGCACGGCTGCTATTTGAAACGAAAGTGCCTCAGCAACCTCTTCTGGGTTTTCGATTTCGAATTCGCCAAGGTCGATACAAAGCATAGCGTCTTTGGCAGAGACACCGACCCCACCAAGAACTGTATCGACCTTCTCTCCCAATCTAGAGTCCTCCAGGTCGCCCAGGGCAAGCTTGAGAACAATTCCAGATTGATTCCGCCTTACAATTTCCCGAACAGCGACAGTCAATGCACCGCTCGGCTCGACGGTAATTGCCGGTATAATGCAACAACCTAGAAGACGTGCTCGTTCTGCGAATTCTCTAATTGGATGAGGTGACGCCGTCTTAAATTCATCATCTTGGTCAAAGCGATGGCTGTCAATTACGGCAGGCCGCTTGCGAAGGTGCTTTGACAGTCGATCTGCAAATTTCGACTGACACTCATCGAGCGAAAGCTTGCGCTTGTCCTCATGATCCCAGTCGTTGGGCATTGGCAATGATAGATGGGGGAGCATGTCGTCCAAATCCCGCGAGCGAAGGCGAGATAGGCCAACGTACTCTCCAAACTTAAATTTCATCCTATAAACGAATAACAATCTGCGCTGCAGTTTTATCACCGAAGTCGTCTCCGTTAAAAACCAAACTGCCTTCGAACGCTGCCCTGCCCTACAAGTTCACTGAAAATAGTAAAATCGTTTCGTTCTCTGCGTATCCTACCAGCCACAATTGCGGGAGATAGTCCATTTGCTGTCGCGAACGATTTAACAGCATCAGGTGATTTGGCGAAACGGACAAGAGAGGTTTTCCACTTCTCGTCTGCAATCAGAGTGCTTCTAGCAAAATTGTCAGCCTCCGATTCCTTTCCTTTTTCAACGCCAATTTCATCACTATCAAAGAAAGCGACCGCATCATCAAATTGCGCATGCAAAACGAGGTGACCAAGCTCATGCATCAAGACAAACCAAAAATTGTCTAGCCTATCGAATCTTAGTGTCAGCCCGATTACCGGGGTATCACCATCCAATAT
>NZ_RZPW01000439.1:0-5300 GCF_003998455.1 Mesorhizobium sp. M7A.F.Ca.CA.001.08.2.1
GTCCACTCTGAAGTGTATCGATCTTCAGGCCAGCACACCTGAATATCGTTGCGCGTCAGGAGAAGATCAGCCTGCCTTGCTTGTCGGCGATCCTGACGGCGGTCAGGCGTCCGCTCTGGAAGGCGGCCGTGTCGATGCCGAGCCGGCGCCCTTCGAGCTTCGGGACATCCACCGGCGTATGCCCGTGCACCACCCAGCGGTCGAGCAGGTGCGTTGCCTCGAAGAAGTCCGAACGGATGTTGATCAGGTCATGGTCGGTTTGCGCCGCAAGGTCGACGCCGGGCCTGATGCCGGCGTGTACAAACACGAACTTCCGCGAACGGACCATGATCGGCAGCCCGCGCAGGAAGCTGACGTGATCGTCCGGAATGATCTCCCTTATGCGCCGGTCGATCTGCGCGCTGCTCCCGTAGAGGCTGGTGAGGCGCGCCGGATCGATGCCATAGGAAAACAGGGTTTGCAGGCCGCCCGTCGCCAGCCAGGGTTCGCGGGACAGATTTCCGTCGAGATAGTTCAGCATTGCCACTTCGTGGTTGCCCGCAAGACAAATGCGCTGAAATCCTTTCGGCGGCGGCGCCAGGAGGTGATCGAGCACCCGCGCCGACTGAAACCCCCGGTCGATGTAGTCGCCAAGCATGACGATGATCTTGCGGCTCTGGAAGCGCAGCGAATCGAGCAGGATCTTCTGCTCCAGCGCGCGGAGTTCCTTGTAGCAGCCATGCACGTCGCCGATCGCATAGACGACGGCGTCCTGCATGTCGATATCGAGGCGCGGACGCGCCGCGATGCGGGGTTTTCGCTGGAACAGGGTCACGTGCCGGGCGTCTCGAGGCAAGCTCTCATGCCGAAGGCATAAGTGCCTGTTATCATGCCCGAAACGAAGAATTCCGCAATCGTGGAAAATGTAGCTGCGCCGGGTCGGCACCGCCAATGCATGTCGCTCGGAAGTGAGCTCCGTTTTGGGAGAGCGATCCGTGGAACAAAGGCCTGGAGTGGGCCTGAATCCGCTCAAGCGCGACATGCTTTAGGTCGGCGGCCGGGCCGGTCTGCCGGACCGTCGTCAGGCTGCCTTGAGCCGATAACGGAAAACGGTATGGTCGAGCAGCAGCCGGATGCGTGGTTCGGCCTCGGTCGCCACTAGCCAGCTTGCCGCGATCATCGTCGCGCCGACGACCGCCATCGAGAACAGATGCGGCAGACCGGCGCGGACCAGGATGCCGAGCAGGGCCGCGCCGACGACATCGTGCAGCAGGTAGAGCGGATAGGTCATCAGCCCGATCCGGCGCCAGCCGCTCCAGGAGAGGTCGAGCCGCAGCGACCACGCCATCAGCGCGATGCCTATGAGGAAGATGAGGATCGGCGGGGCGAAGGGCATATCACGCCCGACCTTCAGGATATGAACGTCGACCGAACTGGCGATCTGCAGCACACCACCGGCCAGGAACAGGGCGCAGAAGGCTAGGCGGGCGGCTGTCACCGCCTTGAAGCGCATCAGCCACAGCATGACGCCGGTGGCGAAGAACACGCCGTGATGCACCAGAAGCAGGTCGAGCGTGCGTGTTTCGGCAAGGTCGGCCCAGTCGAGCGGGTAGTAGAGGCACCAGAACAGCGCGCTGACCAGGCCGATGGCGAGCGCCACAATTTCCATTAGATGGAAGCGGCCGAGCCGCAGCAAGGTCCAGACGACGGCATAGAAGGCGATCTCGATGCCGAGCGTCCAGTAGACGCTGTCCACCCATGGCGCGTAAGGGGCGAACAGGCCGGTGCGGACGAGCCTGACGACGGCATCGGTCGGCCAGCTGAGGCCGACGATCAAAAGCACCGCCGCAGTGACCGGCGCACAGATCCACACGGCCGGCGCCAGCCGTTTCACCCTGGCTTCGAAAAACCGCAGGGGTGTCGACCTTTCGGCGCTGAAGGCGATGACGAAGCCGCTGATGACGAAGAAGATCTGGACGCCGACCCAGCCGGATTCGACCCAGGCGCCTATTGCCGGCTGCGGGGGAACGCCGCCCGTGGCGCGCGCCGAAACACCGTCAGGATACGCCCACACCCAGAAGCCATAGTGGTAGACCATGACCATGACGGCGGCGAGAAAGCGCAGGATGTCGACGCCGCCAAATGTAATCTTCTGCTGAGCCATGCGACCTTTGTCGATGGCCCCCCGCGAACGACTTTAGGGTGCATTGCTGCGTCGCACAATAAAAGTATTGCTTGCCGATCGAAAAGGTCGTCCGCGGCCCACCTTCAGTGGCTCAAAGGCCGATCCCACGTTCCTTCAGCGCCGCAGTGATCTCGTCGAGGATGACCGGATCGTCGATGGTTGCCGGCATGGCCCATTCCTCCTTGTCGGCGATCTTCTGCATGGTGCCGCGCAGGATCTTGCCCGATCGCGTCTTGGGCAGGCGCTTGATCGTCACCACCGTCTTGAAGGCGGCGACCGGGCCGATGCGTTCGCGCACCAGGCCGACCACCTCGTTCTCGATGGAGCCGATATCGCGGGTCACACCCGCATTCAGCACCACGAAGCCCAGCGGAACCTGGCCCTTCATGGCGTCGGCAATGCCGATGACCGCGCATTCGGCGACATCGGGATGGGCCGAAAGCACCTCTTCCATGGCGCCGGTCGACAGCCGGTGGCCGGCGACATTGATGATGTCATCGGTGCGGGCCATGACGTAGAGATAGCCGTCCTCGTCGACCATGCCGGCATCCGCCGTCTTGTAGAAGCCGGGGAACTGGTCGAGATAGGCCTGGCGGAACCGTTGATCGGCATTCCACAGCGTTGGCAGGCAGCCGGCCGGCAGCGGCAGTTTGATCACCACATTGCCCAGCGTGCCGCGCTGCACCTCATGGCCAGCATCGTCGAGAACGCGGATGTCGTAGCCGGGCATCGGCACGCCGGGCGAGCCGTATTTCACCGGCAGCAGGCCAAGGCCGGCGGGATTGATCGTCATCGGCGAGCCGGTCTCTGTCTGCCACCAATGGTCGACCACAGGCACATTCAGCTTCTGCTCCGCCCATTTGATGGTTTCCGGGTCGGCGCGCTCGCCGGCAAGAAACAGCGTGCGGAACTTCGAGAGGTCGTGTTTGGCAATGAACTCGCCCTTCGGGTCCTGCCCCTTGATGGCGCGGAATGCGGTCGGCGCGGTGAACAGCGCGACCACGCCATGCTCCGCTATCACCCGCCAGTAGGTGCCGGCATCGGGCGTGCCGACAGGCTTGCCCTCGAACAGGATGCTGGTGCAGCCATGCAGCAGCGGTCCGTAGACGATGTAGGAATGGCCGACCACCCAGCCGACATCGGATGCCGCCCAGAACACCTCGCCCGGCTTGACGCCGAACTCGTTTTCCATCGTCCATTTCAGTGCGACCATATGGCCGCCATTGTCGCGCACGATGCCCTTGGGCTGCCCGGTCGTGCCCGATGTGTAGATGATGTAGAGCGGATCGGTGGCAAGCACCGGCACGCAGTCGACATTGGCGCCCGCTGCCCGTTCGCGGGCGACCGCATCGGCGTAGTCGATGTCGAAATGCTCCTTCAACTCGCATCGCAACTGGTCGCGCTGCAGGATCAGGCAGGCGTCCGGCTTGTGGCGGGAGATCTCGATCGCCTTGTCGAGCAACGGCTTGTAGGCAACGACGCGGCCTGGCTCCAGGCCACAGGATGCCGAAATGATCAGCTTCGGCCTGGCATCGTCGATGCGGGTGGCAAGCTCATGCGAGGCGAAGCCACCGAAGACCACCGAATGCACCGCGCCGATGCGGGCGCAGGCGAGCATGGCGATGGCCGCCTCGGCCACCATCGGCATGTAGATGATGACGCGGTCACCCTTGCCGATGCCGCGGTTCTTCAGCACCGAGGTCAGCGCGACGACCTCGCGCTTCAGCTCGGCATAAGTGAACTTTTTCACGGTTCCGGCAATCGCACTGTCATGGATCAGCGCGATCTGGTCGGCGCGGCCGCCGGCGACGTGGCGGTCGATGGCATTGTAGCAGGTGTTGCAGGTGGCGCCGGTGAACCAGCGGCCATAGACACCGGCATTGGCGTCGAACACCTTGTCCCAGGGCGAATACCAGTCGATGGCGCCGGCCGCATCCGCCCAGAATTGTTCCGGATCGCGTTTCCAGCCTTCATAGACCTCGTGATAGCGTGAAGCCATCCATACCTCCCCGGGAAATGTTTTTCTTCCTTCCAGATAGCGCGCTCTACCCTTGGCCGCAAATCCACGCCATTGTGACGACGGCATCGACCTGGCGCTTGGGGGCAAGCAGCTATGAACTGCGAGACGGGACTGGGGTGGTGATGTCTGCTGCTGTTCGGATCATCGGGCGCTTTTCGCTATCGTCGGTCATGGGCGCCGTACTTGCTATGTCCACCGGAACCGCTGAAGCCGGCGATGCCGCGGCACGGCACATCATCGGCTTTTCGCCGGATGGCGCTTATTTCGCCTTCGAGCAATATGGAACGCTCGACGCCGGCGCCTCGGACTCCGGCTGGTCTGAGATCGACATCATCGATACCCGTACGGATCAGTTCGTTGGCGGTAAGCCGATCCTCGTCGTCGATGAGACGGAGGAGGCGACACTGACGCTGGAGCAGGCGAGGGCGCAGGCCGCCGCTCAGGCGGCGCCCATTCTCGCCCATTATGCAATCACATCCCCAGCCGAGCAGACAGCGTCCGACAAATTCACCTTTCCGGGTGAAATGGTTGCCTACAACGACATCTCCCGCCTCGAACAGGTGTCGCAGAAATGGCTGTCGCCGCTCCATGGCGAAACGGGCGTTTCGACCATCCAGCTCGACGAGATCCTGGCAGCCAGCACGAGCGATTGTTCGGCGAGTTTCGCAACGACGGAGCAGCGCGACACATCTGGCAAGGCACTCGGCTTCCGGCTGACGCTGCAAGGGCAGGACGGCAAGCCGTTCAAGATCCTGCACGAGGACAAGACCGTGCCGGGCTCAAGAAACTGCCCGACCTCCTACAGCCTGTCGGAATCCTACGAACTTACCCCGGCCGGCAAGCCGGCGGTGATCGTTGTGCTGGTGCAGCGTTTCAGCCAGGGTTTCGAGGGGCGCGATCGCCGCTTCCTCGCAGTGACCGGGCAGCCACGCTGAGAGGTCACGCCCAAGCGCCGGCAGCCGCTCTGTCTCAAGGTTGTTTCTAGATCGGCAGGGCCACAAGCATGAGGCCAATGCCGCCAGCGATCAAAATGGCTGTCGCCAGCGCTTTTCTGTGACGTTCGAAGCTCGTCGGAGCTCGCTCCCAATTGTAACGCATACGCTATCTCCCCAATAC
>NZ_RZPW01000043.1:0-15778 GCF_003998455.1 Mesorhizobium sp. M7A.F.Ca.CA.001.08.2.1
CGCGAATTGCGGCGGCGTCAGATCGCCGATATGCGCGGCAAAGATCGCGACATGGCGCTGATGCGCCTTGCGCAGGATGAAGCCGACCTGCTCCTGCAGGAGGTAATCCTGGTCGTCCGGCGCCTCGACCTCGACCAGCTTGAGCAGATTGTCCTCGCCGCTCACCGCAGCCCATCCCAGGCTTTGATGTCATCGGCCGCGAGACCACCCATGCGATCGTGGATGCGCGGACCACAAGTCATGGCGAGGCAGAACAGGATCTCGTCGGGGCGCGGACCATCGGACATGCCGACTTCCATGGCGTCGAAATGGCTGCGCACATAGGCGGCGTTGATGTGGCCGAGCGGCACGTCGAGCTTCGAACCGAAAGCGCCGACCTTCTTGGCCGACGGCACGATCGCCTTGGCGTCGCCGAGCCGCTCGCGCATGGCGTAGCCGCCGGGCACATGCCAGAGCGCGCCGTGTTCCAGCTCACCTGCGGTGCCGACAATGGCGCCTTTGCCGTAGCCGTCGATCTGCTTGACGTCGCCGCCGAGCGCCGCGATCAGCCGGTCGGCGAGCAGCAGGCCGAGCGGCTTGAGATCGTCCATGGCGCTCTGCAGCTCCTCGACATAGCGCCCGGCGAACGGGTTCTTTACCAGCGCCATGGCGGCGGCACGGCGGCGCGGCACCTTGGCCACCGGCCCGCCCTCGTGAAAGATCTCTTCGGTCAGAACCGCGATCTTGCGGATCGGAAACTCAGGCATGGGCAACTTCCTCCCTCGAAGTTTCGTTGGGCGCGGCAAGCGCAACCGAGCCACTGATGCGGATCTCGCCGCCGAGAAACAGCGCCGACCCGGCAATAAGCCCCCGCCGGCGAAAATCTTCGGCGACGGCAAGGCCATTGTCCAGCGCGCGCGCCACTTCGCCAAAGGCAAGCGTGCCGACGCCTTGCGTCACCAGCCGCGAGCCGAGATCGCTGTCGGGCGACAGTTCGTGTGCGGAAATGCGCTTGATGGCGGGATTGCCGGGCAGGTCCACCGCGTTGGCGATGAGCGTCGCCGCCGCATCGGCTTCGGCGCCGGTCCGCGCCAGAACGGTGACGGCGTCGGCAATGCCAAGCGAGAAGGAGCGGCCACGCCAACCGCTGGTGGCGACGCCGCGAACGCCATCTTCCGCGCGGATCGTGATCCGGTCGGCCATGCCGTTGCCGGTACCGGCTACCGCCAGACCCATCGACTGGCCCTTGCCGATATGGAGCGCGCAGTCGCCGCCATTGTTGACATAGGCGCGCTCGATCTTGCGACCGGCAAGCAATGCGGCGAGCATTTCGTCGGCTACCGATCCCGCGACGGCCGCCATCGGAGTTATAAAGCATTCCGCCAGGGGCGTGACGGCGGCCTCCATGCGGCGCGCCGTCGGGCCGGCGAAGGTGCGCGGCGCCAGGAAAAACGCCGGCAGCCGCAATTCGGGGAGTTCCTCGACCAGCTCCACCAGGATCGTCTGGAACCGCGCTATGGCCTGTTCATAGGCTCGGCGGCATTCATCCGCCTCACCAAAAACCTCGACGATCAGGTCGATCGGTCCGTGGTTGAGATGCAGCCGCTTGCCGTCCTGCAGCCAATGCGCTTGCGGGCCTTGCATCACCCGGCCCCGTTCGAGCCGGCACGACGTAGCTGCGCGAGTGGCGGCCATGGATTGTTGGTTTCGGCGCCTGTGCCGCGGCGCGGATTCAGGTACTCACCGCCTTTTGCGACAATATCCTCGACGCTGCGGATCTCGGCCTCGTACCCGCCGAGCCTGACATAGTCGTCGCGGCGCAGCGTGAATTCGATCGGCGCCACCAGCGCCGGTGTAGGCACATAGCCGAAGGCGCCTTCCGGCACCCGTGTGACATCGACCATCAGCGTGATGCCGCCGCCCGGCCAGACATAGACCGGCGCGCCGCCGACCGTGACATAGGTGGTCAGGCCCTGAACCGAGCGGGTGAGATTGACCGGGTTTTCGGTGACGCCGGCGCGCAGCGAACCGCCGGCGCCGCCGATGAACAGCACCGTGCACAAAGCCGGCTCGCAATTGTCCTCGATCAGGCCGACCGATTTTTGCAGCCGTTCCGGAAACGGTTTTTGCACCGGCTTCAACTCGTCGTCGAGCTCGTAATAGGCGAATTGCTCGCCGGTGGTCGAAACCATCAGCAGCGACAGGCCCGGCCGCGCACCCTTCTTGGCGTTCCACTCGCCAAGGATCGACAGCGGGTCTGAAATGCTGGTGCCGCCCCAGCCGACGCCTGGCTCGGACACCTTGAAATAGCGGCCCGGCGTCGAACGGCGGCCGATGATCTTTATCCCTGTGTCCTGCCAGCCCAGCACCTTGCCGGCCTGATGCTCGGAAACGACGCCGGTGATGTGGTCGTCGACCACCACCACCTCGTCGACAAGGCCGCGCCATTGCGTGGCGAACATGCCGATGGTCGCCGAGCCGCAGCCGACGCGCATGCGATGTTCCTGCTTGCCGTCGATGACAGGCGCTTTGCCGGCTTCGACTGTTATGGTGGCGCCGCCGTCGATGGCGAGTTCCACCGGCTTGCGGTTGCACAGATTGAGCAGCGCGTCGCAGGTGGCGCGTCCTTCGGCCTTCGAGCCGCCGGTCAGATGATGCACGCCGCCCAGCGACAGCATCTGCGAGCCATACTCGCCCGTCGTGACATGGCCGATTGCCTCGCCTTGCGATCGCACAATAGCCGTCTCGGGTCCGATATGCCGGTCGGTGTCGATCTTCACCTTGACGCCGCAGTAAGAAAAAATGCCTTCCGTGACGACGGTGACGAGATCGACGCCTTCGACTTCCTGGCTGACGATGAACGGCGCCGGCTTGTAGTCGGGATAGGTGGTGCCGGCACCGATGGCGGTGACGAAGCGGCGGCCGGTGTTGACCAGTTCGCCGTCCCATTGTTCGCCCTCGGCGACGAACGGCACGATTGCCGCGCCGGCCTCGGCCGCATGGTCGAGGATGGTCAGCGGGTCCATCCGCACGATCCTGCCGCCGACATTGCCGTAGCGGTCGCAGGCGCCGGTGCGCCCATCTGATATGTAGCACATCACCGGGCAGGCATCGCAGCGGATCTTCTCCGCCACCAGCTTCTCGCCGGGATCATGGGTCTCGAAGCGTTCGGCAAGCTCGCTCATCGGCGTGCCTCCTTTTCGCGGATGCCATCTCTTTCGCGGATGCCAGCGCGGATACGCGTCGGCGTCGCCGGAACCTTGGTGATCAGAACGCCGGTGGCGTGGCGGATGGCGTTGAGGATTGCCGGCGCCGTCGGGATCAGCACATGCTCGCCCAAACCCTTGGCCCCAAAGGGTCCTTCCGGATCCGGAACTTCTATCAGGATGGTCTCGATCGGCGGCACGTCGCCAATGGTCGGGATGAGATAATCGTGCAGATTCTCCGTGCGGCCGGGGATGTACTCTTCCATCAGCGCCATGCCGATGCCTTGCGCGATACCGCCTTCGATCTGGCCTTCGGCCAGCAGCGGGTTGATCGCCTTGCCCACATCATGCGCGGCGGTGATCTTGATCAGCTTCACCGTGCCGAGCTTGAGATCGACCTCCAACTCGGCAATCTGCGCGCCATAGCCGTAAACGGCGTAGGGTTTGCCCTGGCCCTTGGCATCGAGGGGCAGCGTCGGCGGGTCGTAGCTCTCCTCGGCACGGAAGACGAAGCCCTGGGCATCCAGGTCCAACGTCGTGAGATCGATGCGGCGGGTGGCTTCTCCCTCGCGGATGACGATCGCCGGGCCGTCGAGTTGGAGAGCGGCTTTTTCCGAAACATTGGCGAAACGCAGAATCTTTTCACGCAAGGCGCGGCCGGCCTTCTCGGCCGCCTTGCCGGTGACGAAGGTCTGGCGCGAGGCCGATGTCTTGCCGGCATCGGGAGTAATTGATGTATCGGCGCTCTTCAGCTGGAATCTCTCCAGCGGCAGGCCGAGTGCGTCGGCGCAGATCTGGGCGATGACCGTGTTCGAACCCTGGCCGATATCGACCGCGCCCTGGTGCAGGATGACCGTGCCGCCGGCCGCGATGCCGACCCGGATGGTCGACGGATTGGGCAGCGAGGTGTTGCCGCAGCCATACCAGCAGGACGCGACGCCGACGCCGCGCTTTCTATCTGTGTTGGCACTGTTGAATGCCTCCGCATCGGCCGCCGCGCGCGCCCAATGCGGCTGTAGCGATTCGAGGCATTCGGCAATGCCGACGCCGGAGTCCAGAAGCTGTCCTGTGACCGTTTCGGAGCCGTTACGAAGGCAATTCTTCAAGCGAAAATCGAGCCTGTCCATGCCGAGCTTGCCGGCCAGCTCATCATAGAGGGTCTCCTGCATGATCGTCGCTTGCGGCACGCCGAAGCCGCGGAAGGCGCCGGAGATCGGCCCATGCGTATGGATGGCGCGGCCTTCGGCGCGGTAGTTCGGCGTCGCGTAGGGTCCGGAGGCGTGCACCGGCACGCGGTTGGCCACGGTAGGGCCCCAGCTTGCATAGGCGCCGGTGTTGAAATCGCCTTCAAAAATCATGCCGGTGACAAGGCCGTCGGCATCGGCGCCGATGGTCGCTTTCATCTCGGCCGGATGGCGCTTGGTGGTCGACATCATCGATTCGGTGCGGGTGTAGGCAAGTGCCGCCGGCCGCCCTGTCTTCATCGCCACAAGGCCGATCAGCGGCTGCAGCGAGACGTCGAGCTTCGAGCCGAAACCGCCGCCGGTCGCGGTCGGCACGATGCGCACCTTGTCGACGGCAAGGCCGAGCACCTTCGCCGTCTCGTCGCGGTCCATATAGGGCGCCTGGGTGCAGGCGACGACGACCAGCGTGTCGCCGTCCACATAGGCATAGCCGGCTTCCGGTTCGATATAGGCGTGCTCGACATAGGAGGTGTCGATGACGCCGGAAACCGTGAACGCTGCACCGGCAAGGGCCCCTTCCGGATCGCCGCGTTCGACGAAGCCGGAGGTCAGCAGGTTTGCCGGTCTGTTCTCATGGATGAGCTTGGCACCGCCGGCGCGCGCTTCGCAGGATTGGAGAACATGCGGCAATTCGGTCCAGCGGATCGGAAAATCCGAGAGGTCGATATCGAGCATCGCCTCGCGCTCGCCAGCGACCAACGCCACCGCCTCACCGCGAAGGCGGGCAAACCCTTCGGCCAGTGCCGGCTGGTCGGCGAACGGGCCGATGACGCCGAAACAGTTTTTTCCCGGAATGTCGGCTGCGGTGAAGACGCCGGCAACGCCGGGATGTGCCTTCGCCCAGCCATCGAGGTCACCGAAGGCGAAGCTGGCGTGATAATGCGGAGAGCGGACCACCAGCACCGCCAGTGCATCGGCGGGGAAGGAATCGCTGCCGAATTTCTCAGCCCCGGTGACTTTCGGCACGCCATCGAGCCGGATGGGCGAGGAACCGATCGCGTGGCCTGACCGGGGCAAGCGGAAATCCAGGCTTGCTGCCTGCAGGGAGGCATCCATCACTGCGGCAATGATCTTCCGGTAGCCGGTGCAGCGGCACAGAATTCCGCCGAGCGCGTCCTGTACCTCGACCTCGGTGGGGCTCGCCTTCTTCTCCAGCAGAGCCGTCGCCGCAACCAACAGAGCGGGCGTGCAAATCCCGCACTGCGCCGCGCCATGGGCAAGGAAAGAGGCCTGCAACGTCGACAGCGTCGACAGCCGGCCGTTGGCAAGCCCTTCAACTGTCGTCACCGATACGCCGGCAGCGGACGCCGCCGACATCAGGCAGGCGCAGACGGGATCGCCGTCGACCAGCACCGTACAGGCGCCGCAATCGCCGGCATCGCAGCCGACCTTGGTGCCGGTCAGCCCCAGTTCGTCGCGCAGCACCAGGGACAGTCGGCGCAGCGGCGGCACATTGACCGATACGGCGCTGCCATTGACCTCGAAGGCGATGTCAACGCGCTCCGGGCCGCGAGCAGGCCGAACGGCGCCCAGGTCGGGCACTGCTTCACGCACGTCAGGTTGAACCTGGCTCATGCCGCCACCTCTTCGCCAGTCGTCCGCCCCACAGCCGCAAGCACGGCGCGGGCAACAATCTCGCGCACTGCATCAAGCCGGTATTCGGCGCTGCCGCGCACATCGGCGATCGGCGACAGTTCGCTCATCGGCGCGGACAGGACCGCATCGGCAAGCTCGCCATCCACCGGCAGCCCGCACAACGCGGCTTCGACGCCGGCCAGCCGCTTGGCCACCACCGAACAGGAGCCGGCCGCGACCGCCGCTTGCCGGACGGTGCCATTGTCGACGGCCAGACGTGCCGCCACCATGGCAATGGAAATGACGAGGTAGCGCCGGGCGCCGAGCTTGACGAAAGCCGACGTGCCGCTGGGCTTCGGCACGCGGATCGCCGTGACCATCTCACCGGGCAGCAGAGCCGTGCGGCGATTGCCGAGAATGAAGTCCTGCAACGGCAGGTGCCGCGTCGCTGCCACCGAGCGCAGCTCGACCTCGGCATCGAGGACGAGCAGGGCCGGCACGCCGTCGGCGGCAGGCGAGGCGTTGCAGAGATTGCCGGCGACCGAGGCGACGTTCTGGATCTGCGCCGAGCCGACCTCTCGCGCCGCCTGCTTCAGCGCCTCGAAGGCCGGCGGCAAGGGATGGCGGACGATGTCGGTCCAGGTCGTGCGCGCGCCGATGACGAAATGGTCGCTCGTCTCGGCAATGCCGCAAAGCGCCGCCAGGCCGTTAACGTCGAGAACATTGTCGCGGATCGGTTTGCTGCCCTGTGCCGGATAGAAATCGGTGCCGCCGGCAAGGATGCGCCAGGCGCCCTCGCCAAGCAAAGCGAGCGCTTCGTCGACCGAGGTGGGTTTCGCGTAACGGATCACGCTTTGCCTTCCCGAAAAGAGGCCTTCCAGAGCTGGTACTTAGAAAGATCCTTCCAGCACAGGGTCGGAAAATTCATTCGTATGCAAATGATATCAAGCTGGCAGGATTTGTCAAAGCCGGAGTTTGCCGCGGCGCCGCCGGCACGCATTTGTTATGGCTTGAGAGGTTGACGCGGCCGGCCATCTGGTCAAGTTTCTGCGTCCGGTCGCGTCAGCGGCATTTTCCACTGGAGCCTGCATACGGAAGAGGAAAGCCCATGGCCGACGAAGCGCTTGTCGTCATCGACCTGCAGAACGATTTTTGTCCCGGCGGCGCGCTGGCGGTTGCCGGCGGCGACGAGATCGTGCCGCTGGTCAACGACCTGATCCGGCGAACCGACCATGTCGTGCTGACGCAGGACTGGCATCCCGCCGGTCACTCCAGCTTTGCTTCCAGCCATCCGGGCGCGCAGCCCTTCACCATGATCGAAATGCCGTACGGCCAGCAGACGCTGTGGCCGGACCACTGCATCCAGGGCAGCCTGGGCTCGGATTTCCATTCCGGCCTCGCCTGGACCAAGGCCGAGCTCGTCATTCGCAAGGGATTTCGGCCTGATATCGACAGCTACTCGGCCTTCTTCGAGAACGACCGCACGACCCAGACCGGCCTTGCCGGCTACCTCCGGGAGCGCGGCATCGACACGCTGACCCTGGTCGGGCTGGCGACCGATTTCTGCGTCGGCTTTTCGGCGCTGGATGCCGTCAGCCAGGGCTTCAAAACCACACTGCGGCTGGATGCCTGCCGCGGCATCGATCTCAACGGTTCGCTCCATGCCATGCTGCAGCGCATGCGCGACGCCGGCGTGAGGCTCGAAGACCCTTTGTCGGACTGACGGATCGTGAGGCGCAAGAGGGGCTTTTTGTGGGTCGCGACGAAGGCGGCAATCGTCGTGGCCGTGCTGTTTCCGGCACAGGCTTTCGGGGCGGAGGAACACGGCCTGCCCGGCGCTTCGATGTCGCTGTGGTGGGCGCTGCCCTTTGCCGGGCTGCTGTTGTCGATCGCCACTGGTCCGCTGCTGTTTCTTCATGTCTGGGAGCATCACTACGGCAAGATCGCGGCCCTTTGGGGCGCTCTGGTGATCCTGCCGCTGGCGGTTGCCTTCGGTGTCCCCACAGCGACCGAAGCGGTGCTGCATGCGTTGCTCACCGAATACATGTCGTTCATCATCCTGCTGTTTGCGCTGTTCACCATTTCCGGCGGCATTCTCCTTGCCGGCAACATTCACGGCACGCCGCTGGTGAATGCCGGCCTGCTGCTGGTCGGCGCGCTGCTGGCCTCGGTGATCGGCACGACCGGTGCCTCGATGATCCTGATCCGGCCGATCATCCGCGCCAACGATAACAGGCCGTTCAACGCCCATGTCGTTATCTTCTTCATCTTCCTGGTGTCCAACATCGGCGGCTCGCTGACGCCGCTTGGCGATCCGCCGCTGTTCGTCGGCTTCCTGCGCGGCGTCGACTTCTTCTGGACGACGACGAACCTCTGGCGCGAGACGCTGTTCGTCGGCGGTGTCGTGCTGGGCGTTTTTCTGGTGATCGACATCATCCTGCACCGGCGCGAGGCTGGCGCGCCGAAGATCAAGGACCCGACACCGGATACCAAGGTGCGCCTGCGCGGCCTGGCCAACCTTCCGCTGCTGGCGGGGGTGATCGGCGCCATCCTACTATCGGCGGCTTGGAAGCCGGGCGTCAGCTTCTCCGTGTTCGGCGTCAGCCTGGAACTGCAGAATCTGGTGCGCGACGCCATGATCCTGGCGCTCGCCCTCGTTTCACTTGTCATTTCGCGCAAGGAATACCGCGAGGCCAATGGCTTCAACTGGGGTCCGATAGCAGAGGTGGCCAAATTGTTTGCCGGCATCTTCATCTGCATCGTGCCGGTCATCGCCATCCTCAGGGCAGGCCATGAGGGTGCGCTGGCGCCGCTGGTGTCGCTTGTGAGTTCTTCCTCCGGCCAACCCAACGATCTCGCCTATTTCTGGCTGACCGGGGCGCTGTCATCCTTCCTCGACAATGCGCCGACTTATCTGGTGTTCTTCGAGCTTGCCGGCGGTGACCCCCGGCACCTGATGACGGAGTTCGCTTCGACGCTTGCCGCGATCTCGGCCGGCGCGGTGTTCATGGGCGCCAACACCTATATCGGCAATGCGCCGAACTTCATGGTCTACGCCATCGCCCGACATCGCGGCGTGAAGATGCCGGGCTTTTTCGGCTATATGGCATGGTCGGGCCTGGTGCTGATCCCGACATTTTTGGTAGCGGGTTTTCTGTTCTTCGGCTGATCAACCCACGCCGACATAACGGCGCACCGCTGACGGATCGGCGCGCAGTTCTTGGACATCGACCGTCTCGCGGTTGCGGCCGTTTTCGACGAAGGCAACGCGGTCGGCGACAGAAAGCACTGCATCGACCCGTTGTTCGACCAGGATGGTCGACACGCCCATGTCACGCAGCGTCGACACCGTCTCGCGGATCTTGGCGATCATCGACGGCATCAGCCCTTCGGTCGGCTCGTCGAGCAATAGCACCTGCGGTTCGAGGCAGAGTGCACGCGCCATCGCCAGCATCTGCTGTTCGCCGCCGGACAGTGTGCCGGAACGCTGCCGCAGCCGCTGGCGCAGCAATGGAAAGAGGTCGAGCACGTTTTCACGCGTCGCCTTGCCCTTGCCGCGCGCCATCAGGCCGATCTCGATGTTTTCCGCCACCGTCATTTCGGCGAACAGTCGCCTTCCCTGCGGCACATAGGCGACGCCGGCCTTGGGCACCTCATGCGCCGGCAGGCCGGTCAACTCCTTGCCATCGAGCCTGATCGAGCCGGCGCTCGAGGGAACCAGCCCCATGATGGCCTTGAGTGTCGTCGTCTTGCCGGCTCCATTGCGGCCGAACAGGCACAGCACCTCGCCTTTGTTCAGCACCAGGTCGAGGCCATAGAGCACCTGGACCTCGCCATAGAAGCAGTCGAGCCCCGAAATGGTGAGTGCTTGAGGCGTGGCCTCGGCCTGGTTTGCCTCGGTCATGGGGCAGTCCCCAGATAGGCTTCCTGCACCGCCGCGTTTTCGCGGATCGCTTCGGGCGTGCCTTCGGCGAGGATCTTGCCGGCATTGAAGACAGTGATGCGGTCGGCCAGCTGCATGACGACAGGCATGTTGTGCTCGATCAGAAGCACGGTGGCATTCTTGGCGATCTCGCGCACCAGGGTGACGAAATTGTCGATCTCGCTGTCGGCCAGCCCTTGCGTCGGCTCGTCGAGGATCAGCAGGCGCGGCTTCAGCGCCAGGCCCATCGCCACTTCCAGCAGGCGCTGATGGCCGTAGGACAACTGCCCGGCCGGCATGTGGGCGCGATCGGCCAGGCCGGTGCGTTCGAGTGCGGTCATGACAGCGGCCTGTATCGCGCTCCTGGAATGGCTGCCATGCCGCAGCGTCAGTTGCGCGGGCAGCGCGACGTTGGCGTAGACGGACAGGTTGGCATAGACGCTGGTGAGCTGGAAGGTGTAGGCGATCCCCCTGCGGACCCTGACATAGGCAGGCAGATTGGTGATGTCGGCGCCGTCGAAGACGATCATGCCGGCAGACGGCTGGATGCGGCCGCTGACCAGGCTGACGAAGGTGGTCTTCCCCGCTCCATTGGGGCCGATCACGGCGCGGATTTCGCCCGGCATCAAGGAGAAATCCACACGGTCGACGGCACGCAGGCCGCCGAAGTCGCGAGAAAGGCCCTTGGTGGTCAAAAGCGGCATCATGGCAGCCACCCGAGCCAGCGCTGCCTAATGCTGCCCAGAATGCCTTTGGGGAAAAACAGCACAAGCAGGATCAGCGCGATGCCCACAATCAGCAGATAGGCGGAGGTGTAGCCGCTGGTGATATCGATGACATAGTACATGAACAGCGTGCCGATCAGCGGCCCGAGCGTTGTTGCAGCACCGCCCAGCAGCGCCCACAGCAGCGGCAGGATCGAATATTGCACCGACGCGAAGCTCGATCCGACATAGCCGAACAGCAGCGCATAGGCGGCACCCGAGGCCGCGCAGATGATGCCGGAGATGACGACGGCGGCGAGCTTGTTCGAAAACGTGTCGTAGCCGAGCATCTTCGTGCGCTCCTCATTTTCGCGGATGGCGACCAGCACGCGGCCATAGCGGGAGCGGACGATGCCCAATGTGACGAGCAGCACGATCGAAAACAGCGCCAGCGCTGTCATGTAGCGAACGGTCGGATTGGTGAGCTCGAGCGATGTCGCGCCGAAGCTGAGCACACGGGCCGGCTGCGGCACGACCATGCCCTGGTCGCCGCCGGTCCACGTCGCGAAGTAGAGGATGAGGAGGTAGAACACTTGCGCGAACATCATGGTGACGATCATGAAGGCGACGCCCGTGGTGCGCAGCGCCAGCAGGCCGATCACGAGTGACACAACAACACCACAGGCAAGCCCGGCGGCGAACGCCGCTGGTACGCTCCAGCCGAGCTGGATGACGGCAAGGCCGGCGCCATAGAGCCCGGCGGCAAAGAACATGGCATGGCCGAGGCTGAGCAGGCCGACATAGCCGAACAGCATGTTGTAGCCCATGGCGAACACCGCCAGCACCATGATGCGGGCGAGCAGGCCGTGATAGTATTCCGGCAGAAGGAAGCTCAGCACGAAAAGCAGCCCGACGACGCCGAGATGCAGGGCATAGGCTTTTACCGGCGAAGCTTCGCTCATCGCGACCTCGTCCCGAACAAGCCTTGCGGACGGAACACCAGCACCATGGCGACCAGCAGCGTGGCGATGATCTTGGCCAGCGTCGGCGAGAAGAACATCGAGATGATGCCGTCGGAGAGACCGATCAGCACGGCGGCGACGACCGTGCCGCGCAGCGAGCCGAGGCCGCCGATGATGACGACGATGAAGGAGAGCAGCAGCGGGTCCTGCCCCATCAGATAATGCGCCTGGCTGATCGGCACGATCAGCACTGCGGCAATAGCCGCCAGCATGGCGCCAAGCGCGAAGACGCCGCCATAGACGCGGCCGACGGGGATGCCGAAGGCCTGCGCCGTCTCGCTGTCATACTGCGTGGCGCGCATGACGAGGCCGATCCTGGTGCGCGTCAGCACCAGCCATGTCGCGGTGAGCAGCAGCGCGGAGGCGGCGATGACAGACAGTTTGTAGCCGGAGTAGCCGAACCACGGCAAAAGGATACGGTAGCTGAACGGCGGCTCCACCGGCCGCGCCTCCGGACCGTAGAAGGTCAGCGCCAGCTGCTGGATGATGTAGAGCATGCCGATGGTGGCGACGATGGTGGCTTCCGGATTGTAGTTGAGCCGGCGCAGCACCAGCCGTTCGGCGACCAGCGCAATGGCGCCGACGATCAGCGGAGCAATCACAAGTGCGGCCAGGAAGCCGAGCGCGGGATGGCCGCCAATGGCTGTGGTGATCGCCCAGGCGAGCACGGCGCCCAGCATGAAGAACTCACCATGCGCGACATTGACCACCCGCATGACGCCGAACACCAAGGACAGGCCGAGCGCGGTCAGCGCCAGCACGGCTGAGGTGACGAGGCCTTCGAGGGCGGCGAGGAGGAGGTGGGGACCGAAGTGCATGCTACACGCCCAGCGATAGCGCAATCGCGCCCCTTGCGGGGGGTGAGGAGTGGTCCGCGCAGCGGACGGAAAGCCAATTGCTTGGCTTTCCGAACGACGAACGCCCGGAGCGACAGCGAAGGGCCGGGTCCGGCAGGACAGAGGGGGGCGGCCTGGCGCTCACGCTTGTGCTGGAGCAGCTCACAGCGCCTGCGTCGTATAATCCCCTTCGGCCTCGTAAAGTCCGTCCTCGATCTTGGTCTTGTGCACGACCTTGAGCTTGCCGCCTTCGATCTTGGAGATGTTCTGGATGCCAAAGCACTGGTGGATCTTGCCGTTGAAGGTCTTCGGTCCCTGCGGATGTTCCGGACCTTCGGCGAATTCGGTCAGCGCCTCGGTCGCCTCGACCAGCTTGGCGCGGTCTTCCGGTCCCTTGTAGCCGGCGTCCTCCATCGCCTTCTTGACGACGTAGAGCGTTTCCCAGCAGCCGAACATGTGGGCGGCGGTGGAGACGTCCTTGGGGTCGCCGACGGCGGCGCCATTGTCGTCGATGCCGACAGCAGCGCGATAGGCCTTCTGCGCCTCGGAATCATCGGCCTGCGCATAGCGCGGCGAGCCTTCCCAGAAATGGCTGCCATCGAGGAATTCGAGGCCGGGGCTGTTGATGTCGGTGGCTTCGAGCGAATCGATGAAGCCGAACAATTGCGGCCGGTTGGAGCCGTAGAACTCACCAAGCTCCTTGACGAAGGTGAGCACGGCCGGGCCGACCATGACGTGGTAGATCACCTCGGTCTCGGCCGGGATCTGCGGAAAATACTTGGTGAAGGACGATTCCGTCGGCGGGATGGCGATCTGCGCGATGACCTCGCCGCCTTGCGCCTTCAGCGCCGGCGGCAGGTAGTCGCGGTGGTCGTAGCCGAAGGCGAAATCCGGGAAGATCTGCGTCACCTTCTTGCCGGCGTTAGCCGCGATCCACGGGGCCATCGACTGGATCTGGCTCTTCACGTCGGTGATGCCGGGCTGGAAGACATAGCGGTTCAGCTTGGTCGAGGCGACGTGATGGCCTTCGCTGACGACGAAATAGGGCATCTTGTTTTCGCCGGCGGCGGGCGCCGAGCCGATGACGACATGTGAAAACAGCGTACCGAAGACGATGTCGGTCTTGTGCTGGGTGGCGAACTTGCCGACCACCTCGGCGCCACGGCCGGGATCGGTGCCGTCATCCTCGATGATCACGTCGACCTGACGGCCATTGATGCCGCCGGCGGCATTGATCGCCTTGACCGCGGCAGCTGTGGTCTTTTCGTACCAGCGGCCATAGGCGGCGCCGATGCCGGTTCGGTGCGACTGGAAGCCGATCTTGATCGGCGCCGAACTCTGCGCCTGGGAATAGCGGACGAAGCCAGGGGCAAGGCCGAGGCCGGCGCCTGCGGCCAGACCCTTCAGTGCGGTGCGGCGGGTGAGCGTGGATCTGGAGAGATCGAAAAACCCATTCTTGTCAGTCACGGCAGTTCCCCTGTTTTTGAGTTTTGACTGGCTGCAACGAGGCAAAAAATCGCATGTGTACAAACTAAATCACCAAAGCCCCGACGTGGCAAGCGGGCTTTCCCCGAAGGCATGCTGGTCGCCTTTTCTCATCCGACAGTCGGCGTGGCAAGCAACCAGAGGCCGAAGACGGTGTAGGCGATCATCAGCAAGGTAAGCGGGAACTGGCTGAGGGCCGCGCGGGAGGGCTGTGGGTGCAGGCGCCAGGCGAAGCCGTGAGCGACGAGGACGGCGAGCACATGGCCCAGGATGATGGCGCCGGCCTGGATATTCCACAGCCACCACGCAGAGTCCGCCCCCGCAACGATGCCGGCCTCGATCTGCATATCGGCGGTGCCGAACAGGTTCCAGCCCATCGCGAACGGATCGGAAAGTGCCGCAAGCGCATATTGGCCGTCGACGAGCAGCGCCGTCAGATAATGCGCAATGTGATAGGCAAGCGCGATCGGCACGATCGACCACACCAGCTGACCGGCCGCCTGGTTAAGAATGTGGTCGCTGCCGGCAAGACGTTGGCCGAGCCAGACGGCAAGCAGGAACACCGCCGCCAGCAGCGCGAATGTCAGGATCAGCCCGAAAGTGCCGCTGCCGATCAGCGCCGTGCGGCCGGGAAATTCGAGCGGGTTGATGGCGAACAGGCCGAGCCAGAAGAAGGTTTTCGACAGGCCGTCGAAGGACACCGACGACAGGGCGAGCAGCAGGAAAGCCATGCCGCTGGCCGGCAAGGGCTCCGCGGCCAGCAGCTTGGCGCCCGGCCAGCACAGGGCAAGCCGGCCACGTTCGTTCCGTACCACAATTGCGAAACGCGCCACCATGGAGAAGAAGACCGTCAGGAATTCGCCGCTGCGGCTCCAGCCGCGATAGCCGAACGCCAGTATGGCGAGGAAAGAGAATAGCCAGTAGAGGCCGGCGGCCACGGCCAGACGCGCCGGATCGTCGGGCGCCGGATCGATGAGTTCGAACCAGGCAAAGGCGAAGAACAAGATGGCCGCAGGCCAGCAGCCGACCCATCGGGGCAGGCGCCATGTCCCGGTCCCGAACAGGCGCGAGGCGATACGCCATGGTCCATACCAGGGGTTCAGCCATGACCAGAGATCGCCGAAGAGGCCTTGCAACAGCGTGACGCCGGCCCACAAAAGGGTCCAGATCACCAGAGGCAGCGGGTTTGAAAGCGGGTCGCGGCTGCCGAAAAGGCCGGCGGCGATGAGAATTGCAAAGCCGGCAAAGGATATCAGGCTGATGGCGGCGCGGGCGCTGTCGCCGAAGGTGAACAGCGGCAGGCGTCGGCGCCAGAAGCGGTCAAGCGAAGCCGCCGGCAGCAGCGCCAGGACGAGGAAGCTGATCGCCACGGCGAAAGCGCCTCCGGCCAGATAGTAGCCGGTCGGCAACAGCAGGACGTGGCCCCGGTCGGAGGCGTGTGCGCAGGCGGGGGCGGGCAATACGAGCGATACGGCTGTAAGCAACAATGCCAACGATAGATGACGGCACCCTGCGGCGCCCCCCTCTGTCCTGCCGGACCCGGCCCTTCGCCGTCGCTCCGGGCGTTCGTCGTTCGGAAAGCCAAGCAATTGGCTTTCCGTCCGCTGCGCGGACCACTCCTCACCCCCCGCAAGGGGGGAGATTGGCAGTTCGCTCGATCGGCGCTTTTCATTGGGCGTCGAAAATTGGCGAAAGCGGAGATGACGTCCAATCTCCCCCCTTGAGGGGGAGATGTCCGGCAGGACAGAGGGGGGCGCCAAGGAACTCGGCCTATCCAAGAGCCCCACCACCCCACCCCCCACCCC
>NZ_RZPW01000440.1:0-5295 GCF_003998455.1 Mesorhizobium sp. M7A.F.Ca.CA.001.08.2.1
GTCGCTGGCCGGTCCCCGTGCCACCGCCAAGCCATTGGCGCTGGCCGGCCTGGCCGGGGTGGGGATTGCACTTGCCGCCAGCGGCCATGCCAGTGCCGCCGAACCGCAATGGCTGACGCGGCCGATGGTGTTCCTGCATGGCGTCTGCATCGCGTCGTGGGTCGGCGCATTGGTCCCACTCGGGCTGGCGCTCAAGGGGCAATCGGCGGAGGCCACGCCATTCCTGCGGCGATTTTCTTGGGCGATCCTGCCCGTGGTGGCCGTGCTTGCCGCTGCCGGCACCGTGCTTGCCGTCATCCAGGTGCAAACGCCCGCGGCATTGGTCGACACCGCCTATGGAAGGCTGCTGCTGATCAAGCTCGGGCTGCTGGTCTTTCTGTTCACGCTCGCTGCCGTCAACCGCTGGAAACTCACGGCATCGGCCGAGGCGGGATCGACGGAAGTTCAACGCAGGCTGGTCCGCTCGATCGGCGTCGAGATGTTGATCGTGTTGGCGATTTTCGGCGTTGCCGCGGGCTGGCGCTTCACACCGCCGCCACGAGCCCTGGCGATCGCGGCAGCGCAACCGGTGTCGGTCCATATCCACGCGCTGCAAGCGATGGCCGATCTCAACTTCACTCCCGGCCATGCCGGCCCGGTCGTTGCCTCGATGGTCATCATGAGCGGCGATTTCGGCCCGCTCGACGCCAAGGAGGTAACGCTTGTGCTGTCAAAGCCCGATTCCGGCATCGAACCCTTGAAGCGCACGGCGACCAAGCCCGGCGACGGCAGCTGGCGCGTCGACAACCTCGTCATTCCGGTGCCCGGTCGGTGGACGGTGCGCATCGACATACTGGTCTCGGATTTTCAGATGGTGAAGATCGAGGCGCCCGTCGACATCAGGCCGTAGGCGGGACTGCCAGGTACCTCTACACGGGCACGACCGACAATCCGGGCAACACAATTCGGCGAGGCGGTTGACGCAGGCGTCAAGGCCCGTCAATCATCGCCCGCAAAATCGCGGTCTCAACAAACGATCCGAGAGCAGGGAAGAAACGATGGAAAAAGCCGAAATCGGCCTGATCGGCCTTGGCACGATGGGCTCCAACCTGGCGCTCAACATCGCCGAGCACGGGCACCGCATCGCTGTCTTCAACCGCACCAGGGCGCGCACCGATGCCTTTGTCGAGAATGCCGGCGCACTCAGGGACATGGTCGTGCCCTGCTACAGCCTTGAAGAGCTCGCCGCCGCGATCCGGCCGCCGCGCCCGATCATCATCATGGTGCTGGCCGGCAAGCCGGTCGACGAACAGATCGCGGCACTGCGTGGCGTGCTGTCGGCCAACGACATCGTCATCGATGCCGGCAACGCCAATTTCCGCGACACGATGCGGCGCTTCTCCGAGCTTTCCGGTTCGGGTCTCACCTTCATCGGCATGGGCGTGTCCGGCGGCGAGGAGGGGGCACGCCACGGGCCGTCGATCATGGTCGGCGGCACGGAGGACTCATGGAAGCGCGTCGAGAAGGTGCTGACGGCGATCTCCGCCAAATTCAAGGACGAACCCTGCGCGGCATGGCTCGGCACCGACGGCGCCGGACATTTCGTCAAGACCATCCACAACGGCATCGAATATGCCGACATGCAGATGATCGCGGAGATCTACGGCATCCTGCGCGACGGCCTGGGCATGGGTCCGAAAGAGATCGGCACGGTGTTTGCCGACTGGAACAAGGGCCGGCTCAACTCCTACCTGATCGAGATCACCGCCAAGGTGCTGGCGGCCGACGATCCGAAGACCGGCAAACCGGTGGTCGACATCATCCTCGACCGCGCCGGCCAGAAGGGCACCGGCAAATGGTCGGTCATCGAGGCGCAGCAGCTCGGCATCCCGGCCACCGCGATCGAGGCGGCGGTGGCGGCGCGCGTTCTGTCGTCGATCAAGGACGAGCGGCTGACGGCGGAAAAGGCCTATGGCAACATCGGCGTGACGAAGATTTCCGGTGACAAGGACGCCTTGCTGAAAGATCTGGAACTGGCGCTGTTCGCCGGCAAGATCGCCGCCTACGCCCAAGGTTTTGCGGTGATGAGCGGCGCGTCGAAGGAATTCAACTGGAACCTGCCGATGCCGACCATCGCCAGGATCTGGCGCGCCGGCTGCATCATCCGCTCGCAGATGCTCGACACCATGGCGGAAGCCTTCAGCAAGGGCGGCGCCTCGACCAACCTTCTGATGGCGCCGGCCTTCATCTCGCTGATGCAGGGAGCGCATCCGTCGCTGCGCCGCATCGTGGCGAGGGCTTCGGAGGCCGGCTCGCCGGTTCCGGCGCTGTCTTCCGCACTTGCCTATTTCGACAGCTATCGCCAAGGCCGCGGCACCTCGAACCTGATCCAGGCGCAACGCGACTTCTTCGGCGCGCACGGCTTCGAGCGTATCGACGACAAAGGCGCGTTCCATGGGCCGTGGGGAAGCGGTGCGGCTGGCTGACAAGCCGGCCCAAGAGCCTAAACGGAAACCGGCGGGCTGAACGCCTGAACCTCGCTGGTGGCGACCAGGCGCTGCAACGATCCGGGTGCGGCGCCGCCGATCCAGCCGAGCACGGAGCGGGCGAGATCGGAGCCGGCCAGGCGGAAGTTCTCGTTGACGACGAGCAATTCCGGCCGGAACAGGTGCAACAGGTCCGACGATTGCTTGGACACGACATCGACGTCGCGGCCAAGCTTGAGGCCGGCATCTTCAATGCCGGCGACGATAGCCAGTGTCGCGGCGGCAGCGCTGCTGACGAAGCCGTCCGGCCTGTTCTCGCGGCGCATCACCTGCGCGGTCCTGGTCCTGATCTGCTCGATCGTGTGATCGATGGAAACGGTGTTGAACGGAATTTCGCTGGCGCCGACCTCGCTCAGCGCATCGGCAAAGCCGTTCAGCGTGTGGCCATAATAGGTCAGCCCGGGTGGCGGCGACAGAAGCGCCAGCTTGCGCCTGCCCATGCTCGCCAGGCGGCGCACGGCTTCCATCGCGAATACATGGTTGTCGAAGTCATGGTAGGGGTGGACCAGGCCCATGTCGGTGCGGCCATGCGTGGCAAAGGGCATGCCGTGCTCGAGCATGTAGCGGGCGCGTGGATCGTTCGGTTGGGTGCGCGAGATGATGACGCCATCGGCCGAGCCGGTCTCGACGAGATAGCGGATCGGCTCCATCGGATCCTGCGAGCGGGAATAGGGCGTGACGATCAGGTGATAGGGCGTTTCGGCGAGCACTTCCGAAACGCCGTAGATGATGTCCGAGACGAAGCTCATGATCTCGCGGTCGGTGTTGAGCACGAGGCTGATGACATTGGTCCTGCCGGTGCGCAGACGCACGCCGGCGCGGTTCGGCCGGTAGCCGATCTGCTTGGCGACGAGTTGGACGCGGCGCCTGGTCTCGGCGCCGATTTCCGGGGCATCCTTCAAGGCGCGTGACACGGTGGTGACGCCGAGCCCGGTCATGAAGGCAAGCGTCTTCAACGTCGGCCGTCCCTGTGCCGAGTTCTCCCCGTTCTTGTCCGTACGCTGTCTGTCCATTCGTCCCGCCCGTCAGGCGCATAGCAGCCGCGGGCCATGTCGGCAATCGCCGTCATAGCGATACGATATGCGTCCCAGCCCCGGCAAAGCGTCAATATACTGAAACGTTACAGATTGCCAGTATCGAGATGTATGTCCTCGTCATGAGGTGGATGGTTCTTTTTGCGAAACGCATTGGGATTCCAGGAGAAATCGCCCCTGCCGCCGCCTTTTGCCCGTATCTGGCGGTATCTCGGTGTTTGCGTTGCAGCAAACCTTGCTGCAGTGCATGAGAAGCGCGATCATTCAGGCGAATTTGTTCGCGGCCCGAAAAAATATCGAGGGCGCTTCGTTGATGGGTTGCACAGCCCGCGCAATTGCCGTATCGAAAATCTGTAACGTTTCAGATTCTGGGAGGAGCCGAAATGCGATACAGATTTTTGACCGCTGCCCTGGCGGCGACGGCTGCACTGCAATTTGCCGGTCAGGCGGCCGCGACGGACCTGGAAGTCACGCATTGGTGGACTTCAGGCGGCGAGGCCGCGGCGGTTGCGGAACTTGCAAAGGCATTCGATGCGACCGGCAACCACTGGGTGGACGGCGCCATTGCCGGTTCCGGCGGCACGGCGCGGCCGATCATGATCAGCCGCATCACCGGTGGCGATCCGATGGGCGCCACGCAATTCAACCATGGCCGGCAGGCGGAAGAGCTGGTGCAGGCCGGCCTGATGCGCGACCTCACCGACGTCGCCACCAAGGGCAAGTGGACTGATGTCGTGCGGCCGAAGAGCCTGCTCGACGGCTGCACCATCGACGGCAAGATCTATTGCGTGCCCGTCAACATCCATTCCTGGCAGTGGCTGTGGCTGTCCAACGAAGCCTTCGCGAAGGCCGGCGTGCCGTTGCCGAAGGACTGGAATGAATTCGTGGCGGCAGCGCCGGCACTGGAGAAGGCCGGCATCATCCCGCTCGCCGTCGGCGGGCAAGCCTGGCAATCCTCCGGTGCCTTCGACGTGCTGCTTGCGGCTGTGGGCGGCACGGACACATTCCTCAAGGTCTACAAGGACAAGGATGCCAAGTTCGCCGCCGGGCCCGAAGTCGCCAAGGTCTTCAAGGCCGCGGACGATGCCCGCAAGATGGCGAAGAACACCAATGTGCAGGACTGGAACCAGGCGACCAACCTGGTCATCACCGGCAAGGCCGGTGGCCAGATCATGGGCGACTGGGCACAGGGCGAGTTCCAGGTTGCCGGCAAGACCGCCGGCAAGGATTATACCTGCCTGCCGGGCCTTGGGCTGAACGAGGTCATAGCCACGGGCGGCGACGCCTTTTACTTCCCGCTGCTCAAGGATGCCGACAAGAGCAAGGCGCAGGAGGTGCTGGCCGAGACGCTGCTCGATCCCAAGACGCAGGTTGCCTTCAATCTGAAGAAGGGTTCCCTGCCGGTGCGCGGCGACGTCGATCTCAACGCGGCGAACGACTGCATGAAGAAAGGCCTCGCCATCCTCGCCAAGGGCGCCGTCATTCCATGGACGGACCAACTGCTTTCACAGGACACCCAGAAGCAGAAGGAAGACCTTTTCGCCGAATTCTTCGCCAAGCCGGAATTGACCGTCGAAGACGCACAGAAGCGCTTCGCCGACCTCATCGCTTCGGCGGACTGACGCTGGCGGCAACCCACCTCGCTCCCGGCCTTGCGAATGCAGGGCCGGGAATGCACCGCCCTTACCCAGCCGGCTGACGAGATGAGCAAGAGCGAACGCCCCAACCTTCTGTTC
>NZ_RZPW01000441.1:0-5285 GCF_003998455.1 Mesorhizobium sp. M7A.F.Ca.CA.001.08.2.1
GAATCGACGTGGTGCACTTCACCGGTGACGCCGCGCGACAGATCGGACAGGAAATAGACGCCGGAATCGCCGACTTCCTCCTGCGTCACCGTCTGCTTCAGCGGCGAATTGTACTCGTTCCACTTCAGGATGTAGCGGAAATCGCCGATGCCGGAAGCGGCAAGGGTCTTGATCGGGCCAGCCGAAATGGCGTTGACGCGGATCTTCTTGGCGCCGAGATCGACCGCCAGGTAGCGCACGCTGGCCTCGAGCGCCGCCTTGGCGACACCCATGACGTTGTAGTGCGGCATCACCTTTTCGGCGCCGTAGTAGGTCAGCGTCAGCAGTGAGCCGCCATCGGTCATCAGCGCCTCGGCGCGCTTGGCGATGGTGGTGAAGGAATAGACCGAAATGTCCATTGTGCGCAGGAAATTGTCGCGTGACGTCTCGACATAGCGGCCAGTCAGCTCATCCTTGTCGGAGAAGGCAATGGCGTGGACGAGGAAATCAAGCTTGCCCCAATGTTTGGCGACATTGGCGAAAACCTCATCCAGGCTCGCCGGATCGGTGACGTCGCAATGGCCGGCGACAAAGGCGCCCAGTTCCGCCGCCAGCGGCTCGACACGCTTCTTGAACGCCTCGCCCTGATAGGTCAGCGCTATCTCGGCGCCATGATCGACGCAGGCCTTGGCGATGCCATAAGCGATCGACCTATTGTTGGCGACGCCAAGAATGAGGCCGCGCTTGCCGGCCATTAGGCCCTGTCCACCCGCCATGTGAGCGCTCTCCGCAAGATTTCAGCTTTGTGGGTTGCCCTATCGCACAGGCACAGAGCCCCTTCAAGCGCTCAAAACGGACAGTTCAGGGGACAAAAGCCGCCGATCAGCCTTTTTGGCTGCGCAACAGCGCTTCGAGCGCGCTGTCACCGCCTTCCGGCAGCATGATACGCACATGAGCGTAGAGATCGCCGTGACCGCCGGCCTTTTCCGGCAGGCCTCTGCCCTTCAGCCGCAGGACCTTGTCGGAGCTCGACCAGGCCGGAATGTTGACCGCGAGCCTGCCGGTCGGCGTCTCGACAGGCACCTTGGCGCCGAGCACGGCATCCGCCAGTGCCACCGGCAGATCGGCGTGCAGGTCGCGGCCTTCGATGCGGTAGCGTGGATGCCGGCGTAGATGGATCTTGACCAGCGCGTCGCCTGGCTGGCCCGGCCCCTGCTCGCCTTGGCCCTTGAGGCGGATGGTCTGGCCATCCTCGACATAGGCCGGCAGCTTGACCGCCACCTTGCGGCCGTCGGGGAACATCGCCGTCACCTTTTCAGCGGTCGCCGCTTCCTCGATGGTGACGTCGAGCGTCACGTTCAGATCGGCAGCGGTCGCCTGCTGGCGGCGATCGCCCATGCCGGGACCGCGCGCGCCGGAAAAAGTGTCGCCAAAAATCTGGCTGAAGATGTCGCTGTTGCCGTCGAACGGATCGCCACCGGGTCGACCGGAGCGGAATTCGAACCGCGAGCCGCCCGGACCTTGCTGCCGGCGAAAGCCGCCAAACGGATCGCCGCCACCGGCAGCGCCCTCAAAGCCCTGGAATCGCGGCTTGCCGTCAGCGTCGATCTCGCCGCGATCGAAAGCGGCGCGATTCTTTTCGTCGCCGACGATCTCGTAGGCCTGGTTGGCTGCGGCGAAACGGTCCTTCGCCTTTGGATCATTCGGATTCTGGTCCGGATGATGCTTTTTGGCGAGTTTCCGGTACGCCGACTTTATGTCTTTGGCCGATGCGTTCCTGGCAACGCCCAGCACCTCATAGGGGTCGCGCATGCTTACTGCCCTGGAGAAGAGTTGAGTCTCTGGTTGCCTCTTATATGCGCTCCCATAGGAAGAAATTCCAGTGCTGGAGCCGCATATCAGACGCGGAAAATCAGAGCGCCTTGAAGTCCCGCATGCGCCAGCCGCCGGCGCTGGCCAGGCACAGTTCGCCTTCGAACATGGCAACGCCGTCAAAGCTTTCGCGCGAGGCCTTGAAGCGGCGGCAGGTCTGGCCGTTGTCCTTCAATTCCGCCAGATCGGTGATGGAACCGCGCGAGCCGGTACCGGCATTGGCCCATGGGACGGCCTGCCCGCCGAGTTGCTCGATGTCGGCCGAGGAGACTGCATTGCCGATCGTCGTCTGGTCGGAGTCGCGATCCAGACTGGCCGGCGCGGCCGAGGCCGATGTGCTGCTGGTCAGGATCGAGCGGTCGACTTCGGCTTTTTCCAGGCTGAAGCCGCCGGCGCCACAAGCGGCAAGCGGCAAGGCGACCGCCACGATCGCGGCTTTCGCGCTGGCCGAAGCGATAACGCTCCATTGCCTGCTGTCAAAAGCTTGCGCGATAAGCGACAATCGGCAGCCTCCCCCTTGCTTCGTTAAGAATCTTGGCTTTGTAAGAATCTACGTGACAATTTGAGAAAAACTATGAGTGACACTGAGTTAACAAGCGGTGACTTTACCGAGGCTGCCGAGCCGTTTCGCCTGTTTGCCGCATGGCTGGACGACGCCACGAAAAGCGAGCCGAACGACCCCAACGGCGTGGCTCTGGCGACCGTCGATACCGACGGCATGCCGGATGTGCGCATGGTTTTGCTCAAGGGGTTCGATGAAAGCGGGTTTGTCTTCTACACGAATTTCGAGAGCGCCAAGGGCCAGGAGATTCTTGGCAGCATGAAGGCGGCGATGTGTTTCCATTGGAAATCACTGCGCCGCCAGGTACGCATTCGCGGACCGGTGGAGATCGTCAGCGACGCCGAAGCCGACGCCTACTATGCGACACGGCCGCGCGGCAGCCGCATCGGCGCATGGGCCTCGAAACAATCGCGGCCGCTGGAAAGCCGCTTTGCGCTGGAGAAGGCAGTGGCCGAATACACGGCACGCTATCCGATCGGCGAGATCCCGCGGCCAAAGCACTGGTCCGGCTTCCGAATCGTGCCCACGACAATCGAGTTCTGGCACGACAGGCCGTTCCGCCTGCACGACCGGCTCGTCTTCAGCCGCAACGCGAAAGGCGCCTGGGACAAGACGAGGCTTTATCCCTGAAGAAGAGGCTCAGGCCTTCTTTCTCGTCATGAACGCGGTGAGCGCGGCGCGCGCCTCATCGGACTTCAGGCGCTCGCGAAAATGCTCGCTTTCCTCGCCGATGCGGGCGACGAGGTCGTCGCGCGAGCCGCGCATCAGGTCGCGCGCGATCTTCAGCGCCTGCGGCGGCTTGGCCGCGATCTGGCCGGCGGCCGCCAGCACCGAGGCCTCCAGTGCTGCTTCCTCGACCACCTCGTAGATCAGGCCGGCGGCCTTCGCCCGTTCAGCCGAAAAGCCTTCGCCGAGGCCGAGCAGCGCGAAAGCGCCTTGCTGGCCCAGTATGCGCGGCGCCAAAAGGCTCGATCCCGCCTCAGGCACCAGGCCAAGGTCGACGAAAGGTGTCCTGAACACGGTGCGTGGCGTGGCGAAGGTCAGGTCGCAATGCAGGTTGAGCGTCGTGCCGATGCCGACCGCGATGCCGTCGACGCCGGAGACCATGGGTTTCTCAACCTTGGCCAGCGCCATCAGGAAGTCCCAGACTTCGGTGCCGCCGTCACCGCCGGTGGCGATGACCATGAAGTCGGCAAGGTCGTTGCCTGAGGAGAAGGCGCCGGGCACGCCGAGAAAGACATGGACGCGGATCTCCGGGTCGGCGTCGCCTTCGGCCAGACTTTTTGACATTTTCGCATACATGGCGCGCGTCAGCGCGTTCTTCTTGTCCGGCCGGTTCATGCGGATGATCTGGATGGCGCCCTGGCGCTCGACGAGGATATGGTCTGTCACGGTTCTTTCCTTGTGAACGTCAGGCGGAAATCAGCGTTTTTCCGGCAGCGGCGAGGCTTTCGGCGCCATCGATGACGCGCGCCCGCAAAGCGCTGACCTCGCCGAGCAGGTTTTCGGCGAAGAAGCGGCAAAGGGGAATACGGCCTTGATCGGCAAGAGCGCCGCGCGCCAGATAGGCGCCGCCGGCGGCAAGCGAGATCAGCCTGAGATAGGGCGTCGCGCCCGCCAGCGCCTCGTCCGCCCGGCCTTCGGCCGCCAGTTTCTGCAGGAAGCGGGTCGCTTCGCTGAGATCGCCAAGTGCCGCGTCGAGAGCGTCGGCGGTGCGGCCGAAACCCTGCAGGTTCGAGGTCCGCACCGCTGCGGCCATATCAGCCAGTTCGGCGATATAACCATGCACATGGTCGCCGCCGCCGAGCGGCAGCTTGCGCATCACCAGATCGATCGCCTGAATGCCGTTGGTGCCCTCGTAGATCGGGGCGATGCGCGCATCACGATAGAAGGCGGCCGCTCCCGTCTCCTCGATGAAGCCCATGCCGCCATGAACCTGGAGGCCGAGTGAGGCAATCTCGACGCCGATATCGGTCGAGAACGCCTTTGCCAGCGGCGTCAGCAGATTGGCGCGGTCGCGCCAGTGGGCCGCCTCGTCACCGGCGGAGACACGGGCCATGTCGATGGCGTGGGCACAGGAATAGCTGATGGCGCGCGCGGTTTGGGTCAGCGCCTTCATGGTCAGCAGGTTACGCTGGACATCGGGGTGATGGACGATAGGCGCCATACCCGTGCCAGTGTAGCTCGCGGCCTTGCCCTGCCGGCGTTCATTGGCATAGGCGATCGCCTTCTGCGTTGCGGCTTCCGCGACCGCTACCCCCTGCATGCCGACACAAAGCCGCGCATTGTTCATCATCGTGAACATGCAGGCGAGGCCCTTGTTCTCCTCGCCGATCAGCCAGCCGATAGCGCCGGGCTTGGCGCCCTGGAAACCATCGCCATAGATCATGGTGCAGGTCGGCGAGGCGTGGATGCCGAGCTTGTGCTCAAGTCCGGAACAGAAGACATCGTTGCGCGCGCCGAGCGCGCCATCGTCGCCGACCAGGAATTTCGGCACCAGGAACAGCGATATGCCGCGCGTGCCGGCCGGCGCATCGGGCAGCCGCGCCAGCACCAGATGGATGATGTTGTCGGTGAAATCGTGCTCGCCATAGGTGATGAAGATTTTCTGGCCGAAGATGCGGTAGCTGCCGTCACCCACCGGCTCCGCGCGGGCGCGCAAGGCGGCGAGGTCCGAACCGGCTTGCGGCTCGGTCAGGTTCATCGTGCCCATCCACTCGCCGGAGACGAGCTTTTCGAGATACTTTGCCTTGAGGTCTGTGGAGGCGTGTTTGTCGAGCGCTTCGACAGCGCCCATGGTCAGCGTCGGGCCGATGCCGAAGGCCATGGCGGCGGAGTTCCACATTTCGAGCGCGGCAACGCCAAGCATGGT
>NZ_RZPW01000442.1:0-5281 GCF_003998455.1 Mesorhizobium sp. M7A.F.Ca.CA.001.08.2.1
AAGATCAACGGCAGCGTGTTCTCATCGAGGCTGAGAAGATAGTCCGCGCCGGCGTGCGCACCGATCGACAGTTCGTCTGCGCTGGCCGAATCGACGCTGACCACAAACCCCTGTGCCTTGAGTGCCCGCACTGCCTCAGCCAGCAACGGAAACGGCGTCTCCGGCAGGCAGCCCAGATCGATGACATCCGCGCCGGCCGCAGCCAGCATCGAGGCCCTCGCCATCAGGGCCTCGACCGACAGCATCGGCGCATCGACGATCTCGGCGAAGATGCGCATATCGTGACGCGTCAGATCCGGCGGTTTGCCCGCCCGGCCAAGGAAGGCCGGAAGGTCGGCGATCTCGTCGGGGCCGCGCACAAAGGGCACGCCGAAATGCTCCGACAGGTGTTCGATGTTTCCCCGATAGCGTCCGGGCAGGATGACGCGGTCGACGTCTCCTGTCAGAGTGAGCCGACGCTTCACGATGTCCTCGCTCATCAGCGCGGCGACCTTGACGCCGACGTCGACGATTTCCCACGCGAATTCGGTTCTGCCCAGCCCGGTCAGCAGCCGTTCCAGCCGCGCCTTGGCCAGATGGCCGGTAAGAAAAACCAGCCGCTCAGCCATCGCTTGCGAGTTCGGCCTGGCGCCGTGTGAGCGAGGCTTCGAGATCAGCGAGCGACTCGACCACCAGGGTCCGCTCGAAACTCTTCAACTGTTTGGTATTTTCCAGGTCGATCCTGCGCGGATAGACCTTGACCAGTCCGTGCGGTGCCTGGGTTTCGAGTTCCGGCGCGGTGTCGCAAGCAAAGACGATGGCTGGCACACGGCACTTTCCCGCTTGGGCAAAGACATTGGTGGCGAGCGTGTCGGAAATGCCATGCACGCATTTGGCGACCGTGTTGGAAGTGGCCGGCGCCACCACGACCGTGTGATAGACACCGTGGTAGAATTCGCCGACCGGGATCGCGCTCGCGGTCTTGTCGTGCAGCACGCGCGTCGTCTCCGGGAAATCAAGTTTAAGCTTGTACATGCGCAGGACTTCGTTGGCGGCCTTAGACACGAAGACATCGCAATGTTCGAGCTGGCGAACAAGTGCGAAGCTCTCCGTAAAAAAATGCCCGGAACCCGTCAAAACCCACGCCCAGCGCGGCACATGCAGCTTCACCATCGGCTATCCCGCCTTCTTTGCCGACGACCCTGTTGAAGCCACTATCCGGATGCCGGGCAGCTTGCCCGACGCGAGCATCGCGCCGGCCCCGGCAGCATCCTTCGGACCGGCGAGATGGAAATCGATGCCGTCGGGCAGCATGGCGGCAAAGCCTGGGTCGACAATGCCTCGGGCCCTCAGGCTGTCAGCGGTATCGCTGTCGAAGAATGCACCGGTCTGCTTGATAAGCAACAGTGCGTTTGCGCCAAGCTTGCCGGCAAGCCAGGCGGCCAGAGAATCGGAGGTAATGTCCCAGGAGGCCGGAACATCCAGCGCCGCCAGTGCCAGTGACGACGGCAGCCACACCGGAACCTTCCCCGCCTCCAACACTCGCCCGATCTCGTCCAGCGACCGTGCCGGCGCCAGCCTTTCGTCCCGGTCGAGGATGACATGGCCGAACTGCTCCATGGCCAGGATCGCCATGGCATGAGCGGCGGTGTCGGAAAAATCCATGCTGGTCTGCGTCTCGCGCACATGATCGGCAAAGAGCCCGCCGCCGGGCACGATGACGATCGGCAGCCTGGAACCCGCCAGCGCTGCGATCCAGCTCTTCATCTCCGCCGCATGGGCCGTGCTGCCGCCAAGCTTGACGATGGCCCGTCGAAGCACTTCGGGGCGCTCCTGGCGCGGCCGGAAAACAACGCTTCGGTCTTTTCGGCCAGCAATGCCGGAGGCAGCACCGCGTCCCGCCGATTGGCGCTTGCGTTCGATCTCAACGCCGACGCCGCCAGGGCCGAGCTCGAGCTTTTCCACCCTAACCGTGACGCGCACGACACGCTGGTTCTCCAGGACGTGCGCTGCCACCTGCTCGGCCAAAGCCTCGCTGAGCTGGATATGGCCCCGCGCGACGATGGTGCGAATGCCGTCCATGACGATGTCGTAGGAGAACACATGGCGCATGTCCTCGGGATGGTCGGTGATTTGCAGCACGTCGGCGATCACATCAAAGCGCACTTTTTGAGTATGGCCATGCTCGAAGCTGTAGGCACCGATCTGGACCGGCAGAACAAAATCCCGCACAAAAATCCTGTCCGTGCCCAGTGTCGGGTCGGTGTCCGGCGAATAGCCTCTCGCTGCCAACAGGCGATAGTCGATACTCGATTGATCGCCGGTCCCGGATTCCGCTGGAATCAACTCGCGAATCTGCGAGACCGCCTCGGCGCTGATCGAACTCGTGCGACCGGAATGGCCACACAGCGCCCCCCGAAAGCCGAGAAAATCGGGAGCGAAAGGCAATAGGCGCGGAATATCCGGAGCTTCCAGCGATCCACTCAGGCCGACCATCAGACCGAGCGATTTCGTTCGATCGACGAATCCCGGAATACGCTCCGGCGGCAGATGATCGAGCAGCCGGCCCTTCCCCTTTTGCGCGGTATCAACCATCACGCCGTGGAAGCGATGCCTGGCGAACATCGGCAGAAGCTCGAAGTCCGGCGCCAGATCGGCAAACAGTACGGCAATTAGCTTCGTTCGTGCGGCGAGCGGTTCAAGCACCTGTGCGCAGGCAGAGATATTTGCCGAAGGAAAAAATCCAATCTTCACATAGTCGACGCCGGTCGCCGCGATCTCTTCGGCCTTGATGCGGATCGTTTCGGGTTCCATCGGCAGGTCGCCGCAGACAGCGCTGACCGGAGCCCGACCCGCGATGAAAGAGATCGTTCGGAGCATGGTTTCCATGGACACCGCGCCCAGGGCTCCCGCCTTCGGGTCCTTCAGGTCGACGATATCGACACCTCCAGAAAGAGCGATCTCCGCCTCTTCGATGCCGGTGACGCTTGCCAGCATTCTGGTCATTTGAACAGTTTCTCCAGTTTGGAGGACAAGACGCTTTTATAGAGGCGGTCGATCCCCCTGCGCCACGTCTCGCCGGTGTTGCCATGCGAATCGACGCTGGCGACCTTCCGCACCGTTCTGGCAGGCGCGAAAAGTCGTCCTATAGGGTTTGATAAATTTTGCGGGTCGGCTAAGTTGATCATGGGCACCTTGACTTGGCGCGGGTCCGGCAACCGTCGAACCTCTGCGCAAGAATGGGTAATTACTATCGATGACGAGCGCGGTGCCAGGCACTCTCGCTGCCTTTTTGTGCTTTTTTTCCCTGACCGTCAACGTTTCCGACGCGACAGGCCAGGAAACGGTGGCGAAGCCGGAAAAAAAGATAACTGAAATCAAGATAGGCTATTTGCGGGCCTACGCACCGCAATTGACGCTTTCCATGCTCGACCTGCCGCCACGTGACGAGGGTGTCGCCGGCGCCGAGGTGGCGATCGGCGACAACAACACGACGGGAAAGTTCACCAACCAGAAATTCAGCCTCGACGTGACCGAGGTCAAGCCCGACGGCGACGCGGTTCAGGCATTCGAAGGCATGATCACCAAGGGCGACCGCTATGTGGTCGCCGATCTTTCAGCCAAACAATTGCTGTCGATCGCCGACATCGCCCGCGACAAAGGCGTGCTGATCTTCAACGTCGGCGCCACCGACGACAGCCTTCGCGAGGAGGACTGCCGCATCAACGTTTTCCATATCGCGCCGACGCGCAGCATGCTGGCCGACGCGCTGGCGCAGTATCTCATGGTGAAGAAGTGGCCGAATTGGGTGCTGCTCTATGGATCGCATGAGCAGGATCATCTCTACGCCGATGCGCTGCGCCGCGCGGCAACCCGCTTCGGCGGCCAGATCGTCGCCGAGAAGGAATTCAAGGATACCGGCACAGCCAGGCGCACCGACACCGGCGCCACGCAGATACAGCAGCAGATTTCAGTGTTTACGCAAGACCTGCCGGAGCATGACGTGGTGCTTGTCGCCGACGAAAGCGAGGTTTTCGGCACCTACGTGCCCTACCGCACCTGGACGCCGCGGCTGGTCGCCGGCACGGCCGGTCTGGTTGCATCGTCATGGCATCCCGCCAGCCAACAATGGGGCGGCATCCAGATGCAGAGCCGCTTCCTGAAGACGACGAGCCGGCGGATGCTCTCCAAAGACATGTCGGCCTGGACCGCGGTGCGTGCGGTCGGCGAGGCCACCACGCGCACCAAGGGCGACGATGCGAAAAGGATCAGCGACTATATACGCTCTGACGATTTTTCGGTTGCTGCTTTCAAGGGGCAGAAGCTGACCTTCCGCAAATGGAACCTCCAGCTTCGCCAGCCGATCTTGCTTGGCGATACCAAGTCGGTCGTCTCGACATCGCCACAGGAGGGCTATCTTCACCAGGTCTCCGAACTCGACACTCTCGGTGTCGATCAGCCGGAAACGAAATGCGCTCTCAAGTAGAGTCAATCGGGAGGAATTTGCGTGCAGAAACGAGCTTGCGCATTCGCTATTCTCGCGGCCGGCTTCACGGCCAGCCCGGCATCGGCCTATACGGCTTACGTGTCCAACGAGAAGGACAACACGATGACCGTCGTCGACACGGCGACGATGCAGGTGGTGAAGACCGTCGAAGTCGGCCAGAGACCTCGCGGCATCACCATCTCGCATGACGGCAAATTCGTCTATCTATGCGCCAGCGATGACGACACGATCCAAATCATCGACACCGCGACACTTGAAATCGTCGGTACGCTGCCATCCGGCCCCGATCCCGAATTGTTCGTCCTCTCGCCCGACGGCAAGACGCTTTATGTCGCCAATGAGGACGACAATCTCGTCACCGCCATCGACGTCGAAAGCAAGCAGGTCCTGGCCGAGATACCAGTCGGCGTGGAGCCGGAAGGCATGGGTGTCAGCCCCGACGGCAAGACCATGGTCAACACCTCGGAAACCACCAGCATGGCGCATTTCATCGACACCGGCACGCATGAGGTGACCGACAATGTGCTGGTCGACACGCGCCCGCGCTTCGCCGAATTCAAGCCCGACGGTTCGCAGGTCTGGGTCAGCGCCGAGGTCGGCGGCACCGTCAGCGTCATCGACAACGCCAAACGCGAAGTGGTGAAGAAGATCCAGTTCGCGATTCAGGGACTGCGGGCCGAAACCATCCAGCCGGTAGGCATCGCCATCAGCGCCGATGGCAAGAAAGCCTATGTCGCGCTCGGCCCGGCGAACCATGTCGCGGTGATCAATACCGACACTTATGAGGTGGAAAAA
>NZ_RZPW01000443.1:0-5277 GCF_003998455.1 Mesorhizobium sp. M7A.F.Ca.CA.001.08.2.1
CCGCCGGTCTTCAACATCTTGGCCAAATGCACGCGGTTGCGCTGGCCGCCGGAGAGGTTGCCGACCTTCTGCTGCTGGTCGCCGCCACGGAAGTTGAACGACGCGCAATAGGCGCGCGTGTTGGCCTCGAACTTGCCGAGCTTGACCACTTCTGCGCCGCCGGAAATCTCTTCCCACACCGTCTTCGACGGATCGAGAGCATCGCGGCTCTGGTCGACATAGCCGAGCTTCACCGTTTCGCCGACGCGCACAGAACCCGCATCCGGCTTTTCCTGGCCGGTGATCATGCGAAACAGCGTCGTCTTGCCGGCGCCGTTCGGGCCGATGACGCCGACGATGCCGCCGGGCGGCAGCTTGAATTCCAGGCCGTCGATGAGCAGCGTGTCACCAAAGCCCTTCGACAGGCCTTCCGCCTCGATCACGACATTGCCGAGCCGTTCGCCGTGCGGGATGACGATCTGCGTATCGCTCGGACGCCGCTTGTCGGCTGCATCCAAAAGATCCTGGAACGCCTGGATACGCGCCTTGGATTTGGTCTGGCGGGCCTTCGGGCTCGACTGGATCCATTCGCGCTCGCGGCCGATGGCGCGCTGGCGGGCATCGTCCTCGCGGCCTTCCTGCTTGAGCCGCTTGGCCTTGGCTTCGAGGTACTTGGTGTAGTTGCCCTCATAGGGAATGCCGCGGCCGCGATCGAGTTCGAGGATCCAGCCGGTGACGTTGTCGAGGAAGTAGCGATCGTGGGTGATGATCATCACGGCGCCCGGATAGGCACGCAAATGCTTTTCCAGCCATGCCGTGGTTTCGGCGTCGAGATGGTTGGTCGGTTCGTCGAGCAGCAGAAGGTCGGGCTGGCGCAGCAGAAGCTGGCAAAGTGCGACGCGGCGGCGTTCGCCGCCCGACAGCTTGGTGACTTCCGAATCCTTGGGCGGGCAGCCCAGCGCTTCCATCGCCATCTCGACCTGCTGTTCGAGATCCCACAGGTTCAGCCGGTCCATCTCGTCCTGGAGCTTGGCCGACTCGTCGGCCGTCTCGTCGGAATAGTTCATCATCAATTCGTTGTAGCGCTCGATGATGGCGGTCTTGGCGGCGACGCCTTCCATGATGTTTTCGAACACGGTCTTGTCCGGATCGAGCGCCGGCTCCTGCGCCAGGTAGCCGACAGTGGCGCCTTCGGCGAGCCACGCTTCGCCGTTCCACTCCTTGTCGAGCCCGGCCATGATCTTGAGGATCGTCGACTTGCCCGAACCGTTGGGGCCGAGGATGCCGATCTTGGCGTCCGGATAGAAGGAGAGATGGACATTCTCGAGCACCTTCTTGGTGCCATAGGCCTTGTTGAGGCCGGCCATGTGATAGATGAACTGGCGTGCCACGCGCGCTTTCCCTGAAAAACCGACTGGATTTGTCGAATTGAATGGAGGTTGGCCGCTATGTAGGCGATGCGGCGGCGAACGGCAATCGCTTTTGCCAGATCAGGCCAATCACACGGACAAGTGTGGACCGCTGCTCGTGCAGTCTGGGGGCCGTTCAGCCGCCCTTACTGGAACCCGATAGCGTCGACGGTGCCGGTCGGGCAGCCTGCCTTGTTGGTCGGCACCGAAGCCAGCAGCAGGTCCTTGAGCGCGCTGTTCGGGCCGATCGGGCCGGCGAGGCCGAGGGTCAGTTCGCCGATCAGCCGCCTGCCGCTCGACGGATCGATGACGCAGGAAACGCGCACGCGGTCCCCTGCTCCCGCCCCGAAGGCAGTGTCGAAAGCGCCGCGGATCTGGTCGGCCGTCAGCTTGCCGCCGATGTTCTTGGCAAAGAGATCGCGCACCGGCGAACTGTTCACCGCGCGCATCAAATTCAGCGCGTCGGAGAAATAGTCCTGCTGGCTCTTGCCGTAGCAGGTGCCGTGCTTGATCCATTCATGCCGTTCGAGGTGGGAGGCCGTTCCAGGCATCACCTGGTCGAGTTCCGTGCGGGTGTTGGCGTCAAGATTGACCGACGGCAGGTCTTTCCAGTGGGCCGGATTGTCGTTGGCCTTGTCGCTCGCCGTCGCCTGGCAATAGAAATTGCCATTCGGCTGCGGCCACAGGCCGTGCAAGGTGAAATGCGTGGCGTCGAAATCGCCGGCACTTTGTGCCCTGCATTCGGTCTTGTTCGACTTTGTCTCGCAAAACGCCGGCTGCCAGCTCAGCGCGAAGACGTATTCGGGCTTCCCCGATGCCGCCGGCTTGCCTTGCCCGTCAGGCGCGGCCGGCACGGTCGCCGCGCTGCTGCCGGAAACATGGCCGCAGCTGACCTTCACCCAGCGGCGCTCCGGATCGGCGCCCGGCACCAGGATGAGATAATGCGTCGGCGTATCCTTGTTGCCGGCAAGCAACTGATAGCTCTGCCCGGCATCGGTCGAGACATTGCCGGGGTTCTTGCCGTTCTTGATCGCTTGCGTCGCCGGACAGGCGGCGTCGGCGACGAAGCTGCCGCTCATCTTCACGTCGGCATGCGCGGCCCCGGCCAGCGACGCCGCCAACATGGCCAATCCGAAAACGACACCGATGCGCATGGAGAATCCCCGGCTGAAGAAGTGGGCGACAGACTGAAGCTGCCTCCATGTCAGAATTGCGATATTTTGCTGACCGAACGCAAGAAACATCGTCGCGAAAAGCGGGTTTGCCGGATTGACGCATAATGTGGGCCGGCGCAAACAAAGCCAACGACGACAAAAGCAAGGGCGGGACCAGGCGGCATGTCATTCAGCCAGCAGCGCGTGGTTGCCTCGCCGACCGGTGCCGAGCTCAATCTTTTCGTCAGGCAGGCCGATGGCCGGGCACGCGCCGTCGTCCAGATCAATCACGGGCTAGCCGAGCACGCAGCGCGCTATGCCCGCTTTGCCGATTTTCTTGGCTCGCGCGGTTTCGACGTCTATGTCCACGATCATCGCGGCCACGGCGCGACCAAGGCGTCCGACGCTCCGCTCGGCAGGTTCGCCGACAGGGACGGTGCCGCCAAGGTGATCGCCGACGTCGACGTCATCCATGATCTTATCGCCCGCGAACGGCCAAACAGACCGGTCATCCTGTTTGGCCATTCGATGGGTGCGTCGGTGGCGCTGAACTACCTGTTGCGCCACTCGCCACGCGTTCACGCGGCAGCAATCTGGAACGGCAATTTCTCCCAAGGCCCGCTTGGGCAGCTTGCGCTCGGCATCCTTGCCTGGGAACGGATGCGGCTCGGCTCCGACGTGCCATCGCGCCTGCTGCCGAAACTCACCTTCCAGGCCTGGGGCAAGGCGGTGCCCAATCACCGCACAGTGTTCGACTGGCTGTCGCGCGACGAAGCGGAAGTGGCGAAATACATTGCCGATCCCTTGTGCGGCTGGGACGCTTCGGTGTCGATGTGGCGCGACGTCGTCGGTATGGCGCTGAACGGCGGCAAGGATGCCGGCTTTGCCGGTATCCGGCGCGACCTGCCCGTCAGCATCGTCGGCGGCGAGAAGGATCCGGCTTCCGACTATGGCAAAGGGATCACCCATCTTGCCGATCGCATGCGCAAGATGGGCTTTTCGAATCTGGTTTCAAAGGTTTACGCCGACACCCGCCACGAAAGCCTGAACGAGGTGAATCGCGACATTATCATGGATGATTTCGCCGCCTGGGCCGACGAAGTCCTCAAAGCGTGACGGATTGGCCCATTGCAAGAGCCGTGACAGCCGTTGCAGGGCTTGATAGAGGCTCTGCTTTCGCAGCAATCGCAGTGATTGCGGCAACCACGGTGATCCATGGCTGAGCCCCCGCTGAAAGGCGTCCGCGTCGTCGAACTCGCCCGCATCCTTGCCGGGCCATGGGCCGGGCAGTTGCTTGCCGATCTCGGCGCCGATGTCATCAAGGTCGAGAGCCCCGATGGCGGCGACGACACCCGCAAATGGGGCCCGCCCTTCGTCATGGGCAAGGACGGCGAGAACCTGTCGGCCGCCTATTACCATTCCTGCAATCGCGGCAAGCGCTCCATCGCCATCGATTTCTCGACCCCGGAAGGCGCCGAGACGGTGCGCCGGCTGGTCGCCACTTCGGACGTGCTGATCGAGAACTTCAAGCTCGGCGGCCTGAAGAAATACGGCCTCGACTATGACAGCCTGCGCAAGATCAACCCGCGCCTCGTCTACTGCTCGATCACCGGTTTCGGCCAGGACGGTCCGTACGCACCGCGCGCCGGCTACGACTTCATCATCCAGGCCATGGCCGGCATGATGTCGATCACCGGCGAGGTCGGCCGCGAGCCGCAAAAGGCGGGCGTTGCCATCTCGGACATCTTCACCGGCCTTTATTCGGTCATCGCCATCCAGGCAGCACTGCGCCATGCCGAGCAGACCGGCGACGGCCAGCATGTCGACATGGCGCTTTTCGACACCCAGATCTCGGCGCTCGGCAACCAGAATTTGAACTATCTCGTCTCCGGCAAATCGCCGGTGCAGATGGGCAATGCGCATATGAACATCGCCCCCTACGAGGTGGTGCCGGTCCGGGACGGGCACATCATCCTTGCGGTGGGCAATGACGGCCAGTTCGCCAAATTCTGCGCTGCCGTCGGACTGGACGACCTGCCTGCCAATCCCGACTTCGCCACCAATCCTGCCCGGGTCGCCAACCGGGTCAAGCTGCGTGAGCGCATGATCGAGGCGCTGAAGATCTTCGACCGCGATCCGCTGCTGGCAAAGCTCGAAGCGGCCGGCGTGCCGGCGAGCCCGATCAACACGATCGGCCAGATGTTCGCCGACCCGCAGACGATCGCGCGCGGCATGCGGCTCGACCTGGACGACGGCCATGGCAATCTTCTGCCTTCGGTGCGCGCGCCGATGGTGATGTCGGGCACGCCGCTGGTCTATGAGCGCCCCTCGCCGCGCCTGGGCGAGCACACGCAAGAAATCCTTGCCGAACTGGAGAAGTCTGGACAATGAAGACCGGCGGACAACTCATCGTCGACGCGCTCGAAGCCAACGGCACCGACCGCATCTACTGCGTGCCCGGTGAATCCTATCTGGCGGTGATCGACGCGCTGCACGATTCAGCGATCCGCACCATCGTCTGCCGCCAGGAAGGCGGTGCCGCCATGATGGCCGATTGCCACGGCCGCCTGACCGGCAAGCCCGGCATCTGCTTCGTCACCCGCGGCCCCGGCGCCACCAATGCCTCGGCCGGCATCCACATCGCCATGCAGGATTCGATACCCGTCATCCTGTTCATCGGCCAGGTCGCCGGCCACGCCAAAGAGCGCGAGGCTTTCCAGGAGGTGGATTACAAG
>NZ_RZPW01000444.1:0-5266 GCF_003998455.1 Mesorhizobium sp. M7A.F.Ca.CA.001.08.2.1
ATCCATGCCAGCCCGAAGAATTTTCTGTCGGGCAATCCGCATTTCTGCATTTCGGCGCTCAGCCGCTATACGCAACGCGATTTCATCGCCCTCGTCGAACGCCACAGCATCGCCTATCACGAAAAGACGCTTGGGCAGTTGTTCTGCGACGGCTCCGCACGCCAGATCATCGACATGCTGGTCTCGGAAATGCAGGACAAGGGCGCCGAACTGGTGCTGTCGACCAGCGTTGAGGATGTCCGCAAAATCGTGGAGGGGTTTGTGCTCACTCTCTCCACGGGCACGATTAGCTGCCAGTCTCTGGTCGTGGCCTGCGGCGGCAAGTCGATCCCCAAGATGGGGGCGACCGGTTTCGGCTACGAGCTTGCCGAACGGTTTGGGCTTGCCATCGTCGAAACGCGGCCGGCGCTGGTGCCGCTGACCTTCGACGCAAACACGCTCGAACGGCTGGCGCCGCTGGCCGGCAACGCCGTCGACGCGGAAGTCGCCTGCGGCAAGACGCAGTTCTCCGAAGCGATGCTGTTCACGCATCGCGGCGTCAGCGGACCATCCATCCTGCAAATCTCGTCCTATTGGCGCGAGGGCGACGAAATCCGCATCGCCATGCTGCCGGGAGTTGATGTGGCGGACCTCATTCGTAGTGCCAAGCGCGGTAATGGGCGGCAGGCGGTGCAGACCGTGCTGGCAAATCACCTGCCGAAGCGGCTGGCGCAGTCGATCGCCGAACGAACCGGCATCGACGGCAACCTCGCCGATCTTGCGGACGCCCAGATCAAAACCATAGCTGCCGCAGTCAATGACTGGCGCATCAAGCCTGCCGGTTCTGAGGGCTACCGCACCGCCGAAGTGACACTGGGCGGGGTCGACACCAACGGGCTGGACCAGAAGACGATGCAGGCGAAATCCGTGCCGGGCCTGTTTTTCATCGGCGAAGTCGTCGATGTCACGGGTTGGCTGGGCGGTTATAATTTCCAGTGGGCATGGTCGTCGGGCTGGGTGGCAGGCCAGGCAGCATAGACTTACTTCCGTGGCTTCGCCCCAGTAGCTGCCGGCGCCTTTTTCTTCTTTTTGGCCTTGTTGTAATCGATGGCGGCACGGACGAGCTCTTTCAAAGCGCTCTCATTGAGCGTGTCGCCCTTGAACACATCGATAGCCCGCCACACCTTGCCGCCAAAACCATTGTTGAACAGCCTGTCGGGATCCGGCAGGCTGGCGCCATGGGAAAAGGTCAGCTTCACCTTGTCCTTGTGGGCGTTGCCGACCACGATGTTGCCGTCGAGGCACCATACCGGGCTGCCCATCCACTTCCACTCCTCGATGATGTCCGGGTCGGCTGCAAGGATGGTCTTGCGGATGTCGGCGAGTGTCTCGCCGCGCCAGTCCGAGAGACCGGCGATCAGCTGGTCGATCTGTTGCGAGGGGGTCATTTGCGTGTCTCCTGTGCGTCGACGCGTTCAACCGCTGCCTGTCACCAGCGCGCCAGTTGGGTAATCTGAACGAGGTTGCCGCAGCTGTCGTTCAGCTGGGCGATGGTTGAACCGGTCACCTCGGTCGGCGGCATGGTGAACGCGCCACCCTTCGCCTTGATGCGCTCGTAGTCGCCCCTGACGTCGTCGGTGAAGAACATGACCGCAGGCTGACCCTGCTGGAAGATGGCTTCCTGATAGGCCTTGGCGGCCGGGTTGTCGTTGAGCGCGAGCTGCAGTTCGGTTCCATCAGGCTCTTCAGCCGAGGTCACTGTCAGCCAGCGATAGGGCCCGTTGCTGAAATCGGCCTTCTTGGTGAAGCCCAGCACGTCGGCGTAGAAGCGCAATGCGTTTTCCTGGTTGTCCACATACACGCTGGTCAGCTTGATCTTCATCGCTCTTTCTCCTCTGTCGTATTCTTGCGTCTGTGGCCGCTACGGGGTCCAGCCGGGCAGGGCGGCGGCCTGCTTGATCCATTCCGCCATTTGCGCCTCCTCGAACCGGTCTTCGCGGATGTCGATCCAGCGCACATCCTTGCTCTTGGCCGTGCCGCCTGGTGGGATCGGTTGCAATGAGATGCCACTGAAAAAGGTCATCTCCACATAGTGGGTGAATACATGGAAACTCGCGAACCAGCCCTGGCCTTCGATGCCGTAGAATGGTGAGTTCCATCGCACGGCCTTGCGGACGTCAGGCACGTTGCCCACGATGAGCGCGTCGAGGCGCTCGCCCAGGCCGCGCTTCCAGTCCGGCATCGCAGCGATATAGGCCTGCACCGGGGCGTCGCCGTCGCCCTTGGCGATTTGCGGGTTGCCGCCGGAGAGCAGCACTGGCGCAGCCTTGGCCTCGGTCGATTGTCCCTGCGTCCTGGCCACTCTGCCCCACTCCCTATCCGCCGGCACGCTGCACGCCGCGTCCCTTGGCGGCATAGGGCAGCACGAACATGTACAGGCCGCTGAGCAGCAGCAGGAGGAGCGGCAGGAGCGGCGAGTAGACCACCCAGGCGGGAGGCTGCCTGAATGCCATGGTGGCGAAGTTGGCGATGACGGTCAGCGCAAAGATGATCGACAGCCAGCGATGCATTTGCCGAACCCACTTGTTCCAGTCCAATAGTTCCTCCTGTCAAAACAACAGGTGCGGACCACCGATCCGCACCTGCGAGTTTCAATCTATCCGCGCCAGGACCTGACTCAGATTTGCAAAGTACTGCCGCCACCCGCTCGTCGCGCCCCGATACGCCTGCTCCTGATCCGGCCGGAAGCCGGACTGTTCCATACGCAACCGGGTGCCTGTGCTGGTCGGCACGAGGGTCCAGGTGACGACACTCTCAAGGCCATAGGCCTGCCACGTGTAGGACAGTGTCTTGTTCAACTCGACGGCTGTTACCTGACAGTCCACAACGATGCTCACGTCAGGTTGCGGTTCCTTCCGCAGCTTGAAACGGTGGTCCACGACTGGCCTGAAGTCGTTCTTCATCAGCCATTCCTCGATCAGATGCGGTTGGGTCAGCGCGCGCCAGATTTTTTCCGGCGGATAGGGGATCTCACGTTCGACGATGACAGAGCGCGTTTCGATCGCAATGTTGGTCATTGGTCCATTCTTTTGAGCAAATTTTCGAGATCGTCGAACCGGCTCTGCCAGAACGCGTTCATCTGGTTCGTCCAGTCGGTCAGTGGGGAAAGTGCTGCCAGTTGGGCGCTATAATGGGTCTGCCGTCCTTGATGGCGATCGCGCACCAGCCCGGCCTGCTTGAGCACGCCGAGATGCTTCGACACCGCAGGTTGAGAGACCCCCGACTGAGCCGTCAGGGCGCCGACCGTCTGCTCGCCTTGCCGGCACAGGCGCTCGAAGATCGCGCGACGCGTCGGATCGGAGAGCGTTCTGAAGAGGACATCGTGAGCGTTCGTCATCCGGGATCGATAACCTTGTGGCTATTGATTTACGTATAACTGTCGAGATATGGATATGTCAAGCGGGGGTGTTGGCGGTCCCGATCCGGCGGTTTCCAAAAAAATCTTTCCATTGCCCCAAGGATTAGCCATTAGCCTTCGTCCAACAGGCAAATGATGGCGATGATGCTGGATGAGAGCGAAGCCTCCGACGCCGAACTGATCGGGCGGGCGAAGGGCGGAGACAGGAGGGCCTTCAGCACATTGCTGGAAAGGCACTATGACTTCGTCTATCGCGCCGCCTATCGCTGGTGCGGCAGGAAGGCCGATGCCGAAGACATCGCCCAGGAAGTCTGCGTCAGGCTGGGCAAAGCGATCCGCGACTATCGCGGCGGCGGCGCCTTCACCACATGGCTCTATTCCGTGACGATGAACGCCGCGCGCGACGTGATGAGAAAGTCCGCCCGCGAGACCGTGAAGACTGAGGCCTATGGCGTCCATGCACTGATCTCGGGCGAAGCGTCGGTCGAACCGGAAGACCCTGCCGAAGCGCTGTGGGCGGCCGTCCGGCGATTGCCGGACAAGCAGCGCGACGCGGTGCTGCTGGTCTATGGCGAAGGGTTGAGCCATGCGGCCGCGGCCGAGGCGATGACAATCTCGGAGACGACGGTTTCCTGGCACATCCATGAAGCGAAGAAACGGCTGAAGACGCTGATGCGCGCGGCCGGGGAAGTGTGACCATGGTTGACGACAACGAACTCAACAGACTGCGCGATATAGCAGCGCCGGCGCCCGCCAAGGATGCCAAGGCACGTGCTTTCGAAGCCGCTCTGCGCGCATACGATCAGGAAAATATTTCTGCCGTTACCCAAGGATCGGTCGGCGGGCTTCGTCTCACAGAGCGAGCACAAAAGCTCTGGAGCGAGATCATGCAAAAGAAACTCATTGCCACGCCGGTTCTTGCCGGGCTCGTCGCCCTGCCGATCGCCGGATACGCCACCTTCGATATGCTGAGGGAACAGCCGCCGAAATTCGGCGGCGACGAGAAAATCACCGAGACGCTGGCCGACAAGCCGGCGACGGTGAAGCCGACGACCGCCGAGCCGAAGCCGGCTCGCAGCGAGCTGGAGAAAGACAAGAAGGCCGACGCCGATGTGGAAAACCGCGACGCGGCCGATGCGCTTGTGGCGCCGGCCTCGCCGCAGAAATCCGAATCGACCGTTGCTTCCGGCGCGGCACAACAGAATGCGCTGGAGCGCGGTGTGCTGGCCGAGCCCGCGCCACCGGCTCCGACAGGCGAATTCGCATTGGATGGCGCCGTAAGTGCGCCCAGTACGTCGCGGGCCCGCATGCCGGCCGAGTCCAAGCTGATGGCGCCGCAGCAGCCGTCGACCTTGCCGGCCGACCAGATGCAGCCGCAACCGGAAAACCGCGACCGCATCGAGGATTTCAAGACCAATCCGGTGCATGCGGCACTCGAGGATCCGGTCTCGACCTTCTCGATCGACGTCGACACAGCCTCCTATTCCTTCGTGCGCAGCTCGCTGAAGCAGGGCACCCTGCCGCAGGTCGATACTGTTCGCGTCGAGGAGATGATCAACTACTTCCCCTATGACTGGAAGGGTCCGGAGTCGGCCTCGACACCATTCAACTCGACCGTCAGCGTCATGCCGACGCCGTGGAACACGCATACCAGGCTGATGCATGTCGCCATCAAGGGTTTTGACGTCAAGCCGACCGAGCAGCCGAAGGCCAATCTGGTCTTCCTGATCGATGTCTCGGGCTCGATGGACGAGCCGGACAAGCTGCCGCTGCTCAAATCGGCTTTTCGGCTGCTGGTCAGCAAGCTGAAGGCCGACGACACCATCTCGATCGTCACCTATGCGGGTGACGCCGGCACGGTCCTGGAGC
>NZ_RZPW01000445.1:0-5253 GCF_003998455.1 Mesorhizobium sp. M7A.F.Ca.CA.001.08.2.1
TGGCGGCGTCGGTCGGATCGGCGGGCTCTGGACCGGCGGCGGGCGAAGGTGCCGACGCCGGCACGACGGTCGCAGGCTCGGCGGATGTGGCTGCAACTGCCGCCGTGTCCGGCGCATTGGCGGCCGGTCCGCCGGAGGCCGCGGTGGCGGCGGGTTGCTCCGAGATGGCGCCTTCGACCGGTGGCAAGCCACTGTCATCGGCGTTTTGCGGCGTGGCGATCTCGGGAGCCGGAGGTTGCTCGGCCGCGACAGGGGCAGGCTTTTCCGCCGGAAGGGCGGTGGGCGGCGCGACGACCTCGCCGGCAATGGCCTGAGCGGCGTCGAGCAAGGCGCGGTCGCCCTCCGACAGCCGGCTGCGATCGATCTTGCCGAGCTTGGCACGAATGTCCTCGATTGTGCCCGAGGTGACGGTGGAAAGGCTGGCATAGAGCAGGGCGCGTGGATCGTCCTGATTGGTGTTGCCGTCACGGCCCTGCTCGGCCCGCGCCGAAGCGAAGGCCGAAAGGTCGTTCAGGCCGTCTATCGCGGCACGGCGGGCGATGCGCAGATAGATCACCTTCTCGCGCTCGGGATCCATCATCGAGGTGATGTCGCCCAGCTTGTCCTGGCTGATCGACATGTGCAGCGCGATGACGCCGGAGACAAAGGAGTCCGCGAACTGGCTGGCATAGGGCGAATAGAGGTAGCGCTCGACATACTGGGTGGAAGCAAGGGCGAAACGTGCCGCGTCGCCTTGCGCGACTGCAAGGCCGACCGAACGGCGAAGTGCCGCCTCCTCGACCAGCGTGCCGGGGCTGAGCAATCTTGCCTCGTCGAGCAGACCGAGTGCGGTCGCCGGTTGATCGCCGGCAAGCAGCGAGCCTTTGACCAAAGCGAGGAAGGCGCCGAGATCCGGAGGCAGCGCCATGGGATCGATCGGCCTCAAGGCTTCGATAGCCTTGCCGGGCCGGCCGTTGAGGTACTCAATCACGCCTTTGGCGATTGCAAGGCTTTGCGGGTCCGCCGTAGCGCGCGACGTGGCCGCTTCGACGGTCACCGGGTTGCCGCCGCTCATGCCGTAGACAAGCAGGGCCCGAAAATTCTTGGGATCCTTGTAGTCCTCGGCATTCGCCGCGCGCAGGCGCGCATCCGTCATCTCGAGCAGCTTGGCCTGCATCGGCAGGGCGGCATGATCGCCGGCGGCTATGCGGTCCTGGATGAGCTGCAGCGAGCGCACCAGCTGATACGGCTGCAGGGCCTCCTGGGCGAAACCAGTGGACGGGTGTCCGCCGGCCAGCAGCAACAGGCCAATCAACCGGCGGGTGACGGCCGCTCGCTTCATCCGCCGGTCGCCATCAGGATCTCGATGCGGCGGTTCGCGGCCGCCAATGGATCGGCTGCTATTTTCGGCTGGCGGTCCGCGAAACCGGCGACCTCGGTGATGCGGCGTTCGTCGACGCCGCCGCGCACGAGCATGTAGTACGCGGAATGCGCGCGCGCCGTCGACAGCCGCCAATTGTCGTAGCTGTCGCTGCGGAACGGCCGGGCATCGGTGTGGCCGTTGATGCTGATGGTGCCCTTCTGGCTGTTGACGATGCGGCCGATCTTCTCCATTGCCAGCACCAGTTCGCGTCTTGGCAACGCCGAGCCGACCTCGAACATGCCGAAGTCGAGCTGATCGGTGATCGAGATGACGACGCCCTTGTCGGTGGCTTCGACCGAGACGCCGTCGTGCAGCTTGTCGCCAGGCTTGAAAGCATCGGCCAACTGCCGCTTGACGTCGGCCGCTGCCTTCACGGCAGCAGCGGTTGGCGCCTTCTCCCCGATGTCGGGCTGGACGGCCTTTTGCGCCTCAGGCTCAGCCTTCGCTACCGCGGCCTTGGTGCCGTCCGGTTTCGTCTCGCCGGCCAATGCCGTGGCAGGGTTCGCGGCCTGTTTACTGGTCGCGTCCTTTGCCAGTGGCTCGAGCGGTGCCGCGACAGGCGGCACGGCTTTGACTTTGAGCACCTGCGTTTCGGCGGTCTTGTCGCCGGGCTTGGCCGGATCGCCCTCGATCTTGGTGCGCTGGGCGCTGGCCTCGGCGCCGGGCGCCGCGACCTGCTGCGACCAGAAATCCGGCTCGAAAGGATCGCGGTAGGAGGCGCCACCGGAGGCGCCGGTAGCCGGGCCGGCAGCCTGCACGCCGCCATCGCCTTTCTGGCTGACATTCTGCATGACGCCGGTATCTGTGGCGATTTCCGAAAGCACGGCGTAGGGGTCGGCGAAGAGATGGTCGTCGGAGTGTTCCGCCTGCTGTGGCTCCTGCTTGTCCTGCTTGCGCTCGGACGCGCCCGCGCCGGCATTGCCGTTCTGTCCGGCTTTGCTGGTCGCCTCTTGCGGATCGTCGGCCGTCAGTCCCATGGCGCGCGGGCCGTCGCCGAGATCCTCCAGGCCCTTGCGGCTCGAATTGCGGTCGACCAGCTTGACCGGGTTGAAGTAGCTGGCCACGGCTGCCTTGGTCTGCTCGTTGGCGGCGTTGATCAGCCACATGACCAGGAAGAAGCACATCATGGCCGTCATGAAGTCGGCGAAGGCGATCTTCCAGACGCCGCCATGGTGGGCCTCGTCATGGTCGTCATGACTGCGCCGCACGATGATGATCTCGTGGCGGCCCTGATCGGCGTTGGCGACGCTCATGCCAGGACCTCCGAGAGGGTCGTCGACCATTCGGCCATGCGCGTTTCGAACACCGCCTCGTCGATAGCCACGGTCAGGTCGAAGCCTGGCGCCTCGACAAAATCGAGATTGGCGGCGCGGGGTCCGAGCGATGCCTTCAGTGTTTCGAACATCGAGAGCGGGCCGCGCACGACGATGCGCACAGCCTCGGCGTCGCCAACCGCTTCGCGGACGGCGTCTGCCAACGCATCGATCGAACGTTTCTGCAGATCGTCGCTGACGATGCCGCCGATGATGCGGGCGACCGTGCCGGCGACAAGTCCGGTCACGCGCGCCTCCATCGCATCGATGTGCAACGAGACCGCCTTGCCGACATCGTCGCCAAGGCTTTCGAGAAATATCCTTGCTTCCTCAGCATTGGCCTGGCGTTCGGCTTCGAGCGCGGCGTCATGCGCAGCCGCCAGGCGGCCCTCCAGCGCTGCCTCCGCCTGGGCAACCGCCTCGGCGATCAGCGTGCCGATATCGGCTTGCGGCGCCGGCGTCTCGGGCTTGTGTTCGGGATCGACTGCTGCCCGGGGCTGGCCGGCACGCTGCGCGCGCGTGCCGAAATCAGGCAGAAGGTCGAAGAGGGCTACGGAAGGCATGGTTTACACCGCCACTTCCTGGGAAGCCCATTTGCGCAGGATCTGCGCGGTGCGCTCCTCGTTGAGGTCGACCATCCTGGCAAGCCGGTCCTGCGGCGCCGGCCGGATCTTCTGGCGAAGATCGTCGAGCGGAGTGGGGCCTGGGCGTGTGCCTGGCAAGGCGCCAACCGCGGCATTGTCGGTGGCCGCCATTGCCTCCGGCGTCGGCAGCGAGCGCTGGACGTCGTCGAAGCTGGGGCCTGCCAGGGCTGGAGCAGCCTTTGCCGTCAGCGCCGCGGCCATCGGCCTCAGGCCGAAGAAGGCCACCAGGAACACCACGGCGATGAAGGCACCTGCATTGATCATCGTGCCGGCATGCTGGCCGATCGAATCGAGCATTCCCGCCTGCGGGATCGCCTCGCCATCCAGGCCATCGATGAACTCGACCGCCGAGACGTCGATGATGTCGCCGCGCTTTTCATCCAGGCCGGTGGCGGATGTAACCATCTTCTGGATCTCGGCGACGCGCTTGGCGATCTGCTCCGGTGTGGCGTCCTTGCCGAGGATGGTCGTCAGCCGCTGCTGGTTGACGACCACGGCAATCGACATCTTGGTGACGGTGTAGCCGTTGGAGACGGTGGCGATCTTCTTGGAATTGATCTCGTAGTTGGTGATCTCTTCCCTGCGGTCGTTCTGCGAGGAGGATTGCGGGCCATCGGTGGCGGTTGCCTGGGTCTCGGGCAGGTTCTGCTCGACGCTGGCCGGAGTGGAAGCCTGCTTCTGGTTGTTGTTCTCGTTGGCGCGCACCGACTGCACCGAGCGCTCGACGCGGGAATTCGGATCGAAGATGGTCTCTTCCGTCTGGCGGGTGTCGGTGTTGACCTCGGCCTTGACGCTGGCGCGGAAATTGTCGGGGCCGAGATAGGCCGTCAGCGCACGGCGGATGTTGTCTCCGATCTGCGCCTCGACGGTCTGCTCGACGCCGAGCGTGCGGGCGGCGCTGGTGTTGGAAGGGTCGTCGCCCGCAGCCAGCAGATTGCCGCTGGAATCGAGCACCGTCACCTTGTCGGCCGACAGGCCGGGGACGGCGGCGGCGACGAGATGGCGGATCGACATGGCGCTCTTTTCGGCGTCGATGCCGGCGTAGCGGATGACCACGGAGGCGGAAGGCTGCTGCTCGTCACGGCGGAAATTGGCGCGTTCGGACATGACGATGTGGACCCGCGCCGCCTTGATGCCCGATATCGACTGGATGGTGCGGGCGATCTCACCTTCCAGCGCGCGCACGCGGGTGATCTGCTGCATGAACGAGGTGAGGCCGAGCGAGCCGACATTGTCGAACAGTTCGTAGCCGGCATTGGCGCTGGTCGGCAGGCCCTTTTCGGCGAGCAGCATGCGGGCCTGGGCGGTGGTGCCGGCCGGCACCAGAACCGAGGTTCCGTCGGCGCCGACATCGAAGCCGATGCCGGCTTCGCCGAGCACCAGGCCGATCTGGTTCACGTCGGCGCGGTCGAGTCCGACATAGAGCGTGTCGTAGGCGGGGCGGTTGAGATAGACCGAGGCGATGCCGATGACGCCCATCACCAGAACGGCGATGCCCGCCAGCATGGCGAGGCGCTTCACGCCAAACCCGCGGAGATTCGAGATGATGCTCTGGATCTGTTCCGGCACGGTTCAACGACTCCCAGCATGATTGTCCGCCGGAACTCTAGTCTTCGAAGCTTGTGCGAAAATGAAATCGGGCCGCGCTTGCGGCGCGGCCCGTCAATCGGAGTGCGAAAAGGAGGCGCCGGTGGCGCCCGCGATTAGTTCTTGAACAGCGACAGGATCGACTGCGAGGAGCTGTTGGCGATCGACAGTGCCTGGATGCCGAGCTGCTGCTGCACCTGCAGGGCCTGGAGGCGGGTCGATTCCTTGTTCATGTCGGCGTCGACGAGCTGGCCGACGCCGCGGTCGATGGAGTCCATCAGGCTCTGGGTGAAGGTCTTCTGCAGGT
>NZ_RZPW01000446.1:0-5249 GCF_003998455.1 Mesorhizobium sp. M7A.F.Ca.CA.001.08.2.1
CGTGCCGATCTGGATGACCTCGCCATCCTTCATGATGGCGATGCGGTCGGCCAGCCGGATGGCCTCGTCGAAATCATGGGTGATGAAGACGATGGTCTTGTGCAGCATCATCTGCAGCCGCATCAGCTCGTCCTGCATCTCGCGGCGGATCAGCGGATCGAGCGCCGAGAACGGCTCGTCGAGGAACCAGATTTCCGGTTTTGTCGCCAGGCTGCGGGCGATGCCGACACGCTGCTGCTGACCGCCGGACAGTTCGCGCGGATAGAAATGCTCGCGACCCCTTAAGCCGACAAGCTCGATGACCTCGCGCGCCCTTGCTTCGCGTGTCGCCCGGTCCTGCCCCTGGATGCTGAGCGGGAAGGCGATGTTCTCCAGCACGTTGAGATGCGGCAACAGCGCAAAATTTTGGAACACCATGCCCATGCGGTGTCGTCGCAATTCGATGAGTGCTGCATCGGAGATTTTCAGCAGGTCATTGCCCTCGAATTCGACCTTGCCGTGGGTCGGCTCGACCAGCCTCGACATGCAGCGCACCAGCGTCGACTTGCCGGAGCCCGACAGGCCCATGATGATGAAAATCTCGCCCTGGCGGATTTCAAGGTCGACGGCGCGCACCGCGCCGACCAGCCCGGCAGCCGTGACGTCGGCCATGCTGGCCTTGCCGTCACGTTCACGGATGAAATTGGCCGCGTTCGATCCGAACAATTTCCAGACATTGCGGCAGGCAAGCTTTACCGGACGGGCGTCTTTTGGCGCGCCCGCCGTGTTTGGCTCCTGTTCAGTCCTGTCCGTCATTCGAACGTCCCTCTGGAATATCAACAAGTGAGGCCCGGCTGGTCAGCAGCCGGGTCTCATTTTTCCAGTCGGAACGATCACTGCGCCCAGGCTTTCCAGTCGGCCTCGTGGGCGGAGATCCAGGCAGCTGCGACGTCCTCCGGTGTCTTGCCGCCGAGATCGATCTCGCCGCTCATCTTGTTGAGCTCATCGGTGTCGATCGTGTAGGCCTTGGCCACCTTGTAGGCGACCGGCCATTTGTCCTTCATGCCGGACCAGGAGTATTTCCAGATCTCGCCATGCGGCTTGCCGCAGTCATATTTGGCGTCGGGGTTCACGCCCCATTTCGGGTCGTTGTAGCACTCGGGCGTGTATTCCGGGAATTCAACCCACTCGCCCTTGTACTTGGCCGGCGCCCAGTGCGGCGAATAGATCCACAGCATGATCGGCGCCTTGCGCTGATAGGCGGAATCGAGCTCGGCGAACATCGCCGCGTCGGTGCCGGCATGGATGACGGTGAAGGGCAGTTTCAGCGCCTCGACGCGCTCGTCGTCAAAGCCTTCCCATGTCACCGGGCCGCCGAGATAGCGTCCCTTCGGTGCGGTCTCCGCCGTCGAGAAGGCTTCGGCGCATTTCGGGTCCTTCAGCGCTTCCCAATTGGGCAGGCCCGGGCATTTCTCCTTCATGTATTCCGGAAACCACCACTCTTCCTTGGCCTTGGGTCCGAGCTTACCCAGCCGTTCGGTCTGGCCGGTCGCATCGGAGGCCTTCATGGCTTCGCCGGCGGTCGTGTCCCAGAACTCCAGGCCGACATCAAGATCGCCATTGGTGAGGCCCGTGGTCAGGCTGGAGAGGTAGTCGGCCGTGGGATACTCGACGGTATAGCCGAGCTTTTCCAGGATACCGCCGAGGATCTTGGCGTTCAGATTGACGCTGGTCCAGTCGAACAGCGCGATCTTGATCGGATCGTTGGATTCTGGTGCGGCGGCTTGGGCGGAAGGTGTCAGTGCACTCGCCGCGGCGAGTGCGAAGGTTCCCATTGTTAAGGTCGAAATCACACTGCGAAGTGACATGCTTGTTCTCCTTCAAGCTGTGAAAATTATCGTTCGTTCCCTTCTTGCGGCTTTTCTTGATTGTGTTGGAAAGGCTGGTCTTTGCGCAAGGCCGTCGGCGCCAGATTGTTGCCCCGGCTTTGGCCGGCGCAGGCAAGATGGTGCTCAATTCTAGTGATGATGGAACAGGACTGCAGTGTCGGCGTCATGGTTGCCGACGGATCGCTGCGGGGGCGGTCATCTGCGGATCGATTGCCAGTCTTGCGGCGCCTTGCAAGGTGCGAGCCATCAAGGTCTCATGTTCTCGGCTGTCGACCCGGCAAGCGCCATCTCGCCAAGCCAGTTTCATGGGATGAAATTATATATATCAAGGTTCATGTCGCGCAACGACTAACACCGCGCGAGGTGTATAAATTCAGACTGCAGGCGAAGTTGAACCTCTACCAGCAGACGTAGCCGCCATCGACAATCAGGTCGAGGCCGGTGACGAAGCTCGCTGCGCGGCTGGCCAGGAACACCGTCGGTCCGACCATTTCCTCCGGCGCCGCCATCCGCCCCATCGGCGTGTCGCGCTTGAAGATCTTCACCTCTTCGGCCACCTCAGGCCGCTTGTTCATCGGCGTCAGTGTGTAGCCCGGGCTGACGACATTGACGCGCAGGCCGCGATCGGCCCACTCCATGGCGAGACTCCTGGACATGTGGATGACGGCGGCCTTCGAAGAGTTGTAGTGCGCCTGCGTCAGGCCCCGGTTGACGATGGTGCCTGACATCGAGGCGATGTTGATGATCGAGCCCTTGCCTCGCACCAGCATCTTGCGCGCTTCGGCCTGACAGGACAGGAACACGCCGGCGACATTGACCTCGTGCACCTTCTGCCACGTCTCCAGCGGCATGGTCTCGGCGGGTTCGGAGCCGGCAATGCCGGCATTGTTGACCGCAACGGTCAGCGCACCGAGTTCGCTCTCGACTCGATCGATCGCCGCCGCCAGATCGCTCTGCGATGTCACTGTACCGTTCAGCACCAGCGCCTTGCGGCCGAGTGCCGTGATCCGGTGCGCCGTTTCATCCAGCCCACCTTTCGACGCATGACCAAAACAGGCGATGTCGGCGCCTGCCTCGGCCAGCCCGATCGCGATGGCTTGGCCGATGCCGCTGCCGGCGCCGGTGACCAGCGCGACATCGCCATCCAGCTTGAAAAGATCCATCGAGTGTCCTCCCTGTCCCAGGGAGGGTATGCGCTGACCCGTGCTTCGATCAAGCGCCCGCGCGCAAGCGGCGTCGATGCCTAGAAATAACCGCTCGACGCGGCCGTGGCTTCCTTCGGGATTTCGACGCCATCGACCAGGATCTTGTCGACCAGTTCGTGGTGGAAACAGACCAGCCCCTTGATGCGCTCCGCCTCGTGCACCGGCTCAGGATAATACCAGACCAGGTTCTCGTGGCGCTTGGCCTTGGTCGTCACGTGATAGTAGTTGGAGATGCCCTTGTAAGGACAGCGCGAGATGTAGCGGCTGGGCGCGAACATATCGAGCCGCGTGTCGGCGATCGGCAGATAGTGGCGCACCGGATGGCCGGTCTCGAACAGGAACACGCCGCGGCGTGAATCGGCGACCTGCTCACCATCGAGGATGACCTGCACGCGCCGCGACGACGGCAGGCAGTCGACGCGGCGGAAGGGATCGCGGGCGTGGACAAAGATCTCCTCGTCCTCCTCGAACCAGTGCCCCATCTTGCTCCAGGTGAACGACATGTAGTCCGATATCGGCGGACAGCCCTTGACCGGATCGAGATAGCGCCAGGCCGCGTCCTCGACCAGCGTGATGCCGGTGTTGAGCGAATAGTGGGTGGCTGTGCCCTTGAATGGGTCCTCTGTCGTGGTCTTGCTCGGCAGCAGGAACTCCTCGCGAACGTCGCCGATCGGAAAATAGTAGACCGGCAGATGATCGGATTCGTAGAACACCAAGGCGTTGGTCGTATCGGCCACGGTCATTGACCCCACCTGCACGCGCAGGCGCTTCTGCGTCGGCATGGTGAAGGCTATGTAGCCCGGCTCGAAGTCGTACTGCACGATGGTATCGAGCAAGGGAAAATGCGGCCCGCGGCCGCGCAGATGAGGCTTGCGAATGGTAGTCTCCCGTTTTGTTTCTTTTGTCATCGGGCGTTGAGGCACGATCAGCTCAGGGACACGCGATCGAGCAGCAGGCCGGCGGCGATCGGCGGCAAGCCGCTGACATTCTTGCGCACCGGCACCAGCAGATCGGGGAAATAGCTGAAGATGACAGGCGTCTCGTCGAGCAGCAGTTTCTGGATGTCGGAGGCGGCAGCGCGTTGCGCGCCGACATCGAGCGCCTTGAGATAGCTGGTGACCATGCCGTCATAGGCCGGGCTCTTGAAATGCGCCGCATTCCACGGACCGTCGCTGACCAGCGGGCTCTTCAGGAAGACGTTCGGCACGCTGCGATGGGCGTAGTCGGTGATGCCAAGTGGGCTGTCCAGCCAGTCCGACTGGCCGAACACCGCCTTGCCGTAATATTTGTCCTGGTCTTCGATGTTGAGCGAGATGCGGGCACCGATTTCCTTGGCGAAATTCTGGAACAATTGCGCGTAGCCGGGAATGTCGGAATAGCGCAGCGTCGTTAGCGTGATGTCGAAACCACTGGCAAGGCCCGCCGCCTCCAGCAACTGCTTGGCCTTGGCGATATCCTGGACGCGCTGCGGCACCGTCTTGTCGGTTGCGGGGAAAGCGGGTGCGAAGGGGCTGTCATTGCCGGTCGCCGCCATGCCGCGGCACAGCCCGTCGACCAGCTTGGAGCGGTCGATGCACAGCGCCAGCGCCTGGCGCACGCGCTTGTCGGTGAAGGGGCCGGTGTCGCAGCGCATGTGAAGCTGCCGGTGCGCGGTCGAAGCGACACGCAGCACCGTGATATCAGGACTGTTCAGCACCACCTGGCTTACATCGAGCGGAACGGCGTCGAGAATGTCGACCTCGCCGGCCTGCAGCGCCAGGATGCGCGGCTGCACGTCGCCGTAGAATTTGAATTCGAGCCGGTCAGGCAGCGCCTTCTCGCCCCAATAGTCGGTATTGCGGATGAAGGTCGCGCCGACCTTTGGCGTATAGGTCTCCAGCCGGAATGGCCCGGTTCCTTCGAACGTCTTTTCGTAGTCGCCCTTGTAGCTCGCCGGCAGGATGACGGCGTTGTAATTGTCGATCGACACCGAATAGGGAAAGCTGCCATTCGGCGCATCGAGATGGAAGGCGACGGTGTGGTCGTCGACCTTCTGGGTGCCGCCTTTCGACAGCAGCCCCTTGAACACGGAAAGTGCATTGGAAGCGCCGTTGGGGTCGGCCAGCCGGTCGAAGGTCGCGACGACGTCGTCGGCCTTGAAATCCTCGCCATTGTGGAATTTCACGCCCTTGCGCAG
>NZ_RZPW01000447.1:0-5244 GCF_003998455.1 Mesorhizobium sp. M7A.F.Ca.CA.001.08.2.1
GCGCAGCGCCTTCATCCGGTCGAGCGTTTCGGGCGATATGGGCGGCTGGCCGATGATATAACGCACCTCGGCCAGCACGTCGGCCGGCAGTTTCGCTACGCCGTCAGCGGTCGTCTCGACGATGCGATAGTGCGCCTTGAGCCGCGCCAGCTGCCGGGCTGTGAAGATCAGGTCGAGCGTGCGTGGTTCAGGCGCACTGATGACCAGCGGCAAGGCGCTGTTGGACATGACTATTCCCTCTGTTCCCCAATGGCCAAAATACCTTGGATGAAACGATTTACAACATCGCGCGGCCGAGGAGAGCGGGATTGGCGCTGGGATGAGGTGACCTGTCGGAGCCGATATGTGCCGGCAATGCAACAGTGAAGAATCGTTTGACCGCGATGGCGTGGATACGACGTAAGAACCAGTAATGGCACAATTGACACGGGGCAGGGAATTGGTTCTGCTGGCGCCGTATCAATTTGGAGGGCACTTTACAGTGAAGAAATACGAGAAACCAACCTTGCAGAAGCGCGACAGGCTTTCGGGTGTCACGGCCCAGACTGCCCCATCGACACCTCCGCCGGCCGTCAGTGATTGATTGGCGTCTGACGCATTCGCCTGACAAGGGCAATCAATAACGGCAATCGATAGGGCGCGACTGGTCGCGCCCTATCGCATATTGGCCATGGGCGCCTGCTTCTGTCCCAGATGCCGGACCTTACGGCCGATGATCATCAGCTGGCGCGCGGTGTTGTTGCGCAGGCGCCGCACGCGCCATTCCAGCCCGGTGTCGGCGGTAATCGACTTGGCATAGTAACTGACCCGCATGCCATCCTCATCGGCAGCCACCTTGACCGGGTCGTCATAGAAGGCGTTGATCTTGTCAGCCGCCATGCCTGGAGTTTCGAGCCAGCGTGGAATGTGAACCGAATGGAGCTGATCGACATCGGTCATCACGCGGCCGATGCCGACGCCCGGCGTCGGACACGTGGTACAGAAAGCATCGCCGATGAAGATGACCCCGTCGCGGCGATGGCCTTGCGTCGTGCTCAGGCTGATCTGCCTGACCTCGACAGGACTCGCGACTTCGAAGTTGCCGCATCGCACGGCTATTTCGGGCATCAATTCGCAGAGCATCTTTTGCGGCTCCTGACGGAACGCCCGCGTCCACGGCTCGGCCACGTTGCGATAGAGGAACATGTTCGCCCGCATCTTGTCGCCGAGGGGAAAGATGCTGATGTAGGCGATACGGTCGGCGGCCCGCCTGCTGTAGCAGGTGACGGACTGATGACCGAAATCGCTGGGCGAGATGGCGAGGTCGAATCCCATCGACAGTGAATGCGCCTTCGATTGCTCGATACGCTCGACGCCGACGGCGCGCCGCACCGCCTCGCCGTGACCGGTTGCCACCACCAGCAGGCGGGCATCGATGACGGTGCCGTCGGCCAGCACAAGCCGCTGCCGGTCCGGTCCAGTCGAGACTTCGGTTACCTTGCCGACCGTCAGCGGCACTTGCGCAGGCAAGGCGTCGCGCAGGCCATTGATCAGCGCGCCATAGGAGAATGTGAATTCAGCCTTCTTCTCATGCGCGAAGAACTGGCCGAGGCGAAAGACATGCGTGTCGGTCGTGGAGGTGACGAGACGCTTGAGTGTCGCATCGAGGCCGAGCTTTTCGAACAGCAGCATCTGATCCATGCCGATCTTCTCGGCCCGGAATTCCTCGTGGTGGACGCGGTGCGGGTCGATCAGCGCCACCTTGCGGCCGGCTCGTCCCAACAGCATTGCCAAGGTCGTGCCGGCCATTCCGGCGCCGACGATCGCCACATCGACTTGGGCCGGGCCGGCCTCTGAGATGCTCATTTTTGCTGCTCTTTCTGGTGGCAACGGCGCGTTTCACAATCTCCGGTAGAAAATATCCTCCGGACCTAAATCAACCGCAAGCAACCGGCGCGCGTGCTTGGTAGTAACCAATGCTTAGGTTAATCGCGGGCCCGCTGCTTCCAGCGCGGTGCGATCGCCGAGCCATCGATGAACTCAAAGCCGCCAGCCTCGTTGAGCGTGTGAAGTTTACGCCCACTCCATAGCGCACCTGGATTTAAGATGGTTTCAACGACCTGCTCCATGCCGATCAAATCAAGGTGAGAAATGCGTGCGATGCCAAGCGCCGCGCCATAGCTCCTGCGGCAGTCCTGGACCGGGCGCAGCAGGTCATTGCCGCGCCTGACCATGCGGCCGGCTGGCCGCGCCGAGGCGATGTCGATCAGCACGGGATTTTTGGGGTGCGGCGTCCAGGGGCCGCGAAAATCCGGCGCCGACCACAGATGCAGCGCGTCGGAGAAGGCGCCGCCGCCGTCGCGGACGGTGGCGAACAGCCACCAGGCGCTGCCATGCTCGACAAGCGTGGCGTCGCTGGCGACGACACCGGACAGAAGCGTCGCCTCCTTGACCCATCCGCCGGGAAAAGCTGTGGCCCGGTAGAGATCGACCGTGCCGTTGGCGCAGCTTTCCGGCACCATCCAGACCTCGCCGTCGCGCTCGAAGACGAAGGGGTAGGAGAGATGGTAGGGCAGCTCCAACACCGGTTCAGGCCTTCCGAGCGGGCCTGCCGGGCCGAAGGGAACGGCGGAGATGATGGCTTTGCCGAGCCGATGGATATAGTCCTCGACGAACAGGGTCAGCTGGCCCTGGTAGAGGATGGGGAACGGATCGGCGTAGAAGCGGCTGCCGTCGTCCGGCAACTCTTGCCAGCCCGATGCTGGATGCGCGCGCAGGTCGAAAAGATCGCGGCCCCCGGTTTGCCGCCAGCCGACCTTCCAGTGCGGCGCGTTGTAGCAAAGGTGGTAGATCTTCTGGACGATCCGCCGCGCCAGCGCCTTGCCGGCTCTGACCCCAAGCTTGCCGGCCGAAGGCATTGGCGGCGGGCTGCCTGGCTGCGCCGGCTCGGGCAGATCGGGCACCGATCTTGCCGCGCCTGACATGGCAGCTATGATCAGGCTTGCTGTGCGCGCCAGCATATCCTGGAAGGAAGCCAGCGCGATGCCGCCATATTCGGTGCCCAGACGCCCGGCGGCGATCGCAACGCCGTTCTCCTCGATGCGGGCAAGCGGCGTGCGACCTGCGAGGATCAGGGCCAGCAAGGCCGCTTCGCCGCTGGCGCCGTCATAGGTGACGCGCCAGATCCGTGTGCTTTCCAGCCTGACATCGCCGCAGAGGTCGATGACCAGGTCAGGCGAAGCGGGGGACTGCCGGTAGGGCGCGAGCGCCGAAAGCGGCACACGCTTGGCCAGTCCATCATGGGACAGTCCGTGGATCGCCGTTTCGAGTTGAAACAGGGCCGCGGCGCTGCGCGGAATGCCACCGCCCGCCGGCCTGACATCGACGGACAGTTCGACGTCTTCGAGCGCGGCGAGGCGCTCCAGCAGCGTGACGTGAAAGGCGCGGACGCAGTCGCCGTCCAGGCGGAGGCTTATCTGCATGTTGGAGGTCCGAAAAGGCGGTGCCCGGCCTTGCCGGCCAGGCCGGTCCGGTCAAATTGTAACCCCATTTGCATTCGTCTCCGCTCGCTGCGTAGCCAACACCTCGATATGTATATTTTTAAGCAAACCGCGTGCCAAAATTCACGTCACCTCTCAACATAATTAACAATGTTTTAACAGTTGGAGGAATAGCTAGGTTAGCGCCGCAAACTGATCTTGCCGGCATATGGAGTATTGTCGGAGGCAGCCATGCAATCATCCCTGCCCATGGTTCCTCAGCAACACTCCCCGGATCCGGCACGCGCGGGATCATATGCAGCCTCCACTGTCGAACTGGGCGATCTGAAGCGCATCCTGGTGCGCCGCCGGTTCTGGATCTTCGGCACCGTCGCACTGCTGACGCTGGTCGCCCTGCTCTACGGCCTTTTCACACCGGCGCTCTACAGCTCGGCGGCGGAAATCCTGATCGATCCGCAGGACCTGCAGGTGGTCACCAACGACGTCAATCCCAGCCGTATCTCACCCGATGGCGGCATCACGCAGGTCGAGAGCCAGGTCAGCGTGGTCCAGTCGACAGGCGTGCTGATGCGGGCGATCGCGGCGACAAACCTGACGCAGGATCCGGAATTCAATGGGCAGGGCTTGCTGTCGCGCCTGCTCGGTTCGGCATCAGCCGAAGGCGACAGGTCGGTGCAGACACTCGACGCACTGCGCCGGCGCCTGGCGGTGAAGCGGGCCGACAAGGTCCTGGTCCTCGACGTCATCGTCACTGCCAAGAGCGCCGACAAAGCCGCCCTCCTGGCCAACGCCATCGCGCAGGCCTACCTGGTCGACCAGGCGAGCGCGCGCGCGAAAATGGCCAAGGACGCTTCCGAGTCGATCACCGCGCGGCTGGACGAGCAGCGCAAGCGCGTCCAGCAAGCCGAAAACGCCGTCGAAGCCTACAAGTCCGCCAACAACATGGTGATGGCGGCAGGCAATCTGGTCAGCGACCAGGAACTGACCGAGATCAACACGCAGCTTGCGACGGCGCAGAGCCGCACCGCGGCGCTGAAGGCGCAGGTCGACCAGATGCGCCGGCAGAGCGGCACGCCGGACGCAACTTCGGAAGCAATGCGCTCGGCGGTGATCTCGAGCCTGCGGGCGCAAGAGGCGACGTTGGTCGACCAGGTCTCGCAGCTCGGCACGGAGTTGGGGCCGCGTCATCCCTCGCTGATCGCAGCCCAGCAGCAACTGCGCGACACGCGCCAGCTGATCGCGCGCGAACTTGGCCGCATCGCCACCGCCACCGAGACCGACTACGAACGGGCGCTGGCCAACCAGCAGGCGCTGGAAGCCAAGGTCGCCGGCATGAAGAGCAAGTCGCTCGACACCGATCAGGCCTCGGTGCGGCTGCGCGAATTGCAGCGCGACCTCGAGGCGCTGCGTTCCGTCTACTCGAACTATCTCCAGCGCGCCCAGGAGACGCGCGAGCAGATCAATGTCGACAGCACCAATGCGCGCATCATCTCCAACGCCATGCCCGCCTTGAAGAAGAGCTGGCCGCCTCTGCCGCTGCTGTTGCTGGGCGCGATATTCGGCGGCCTTGGGCTCGGCACCGGTCTGGCGCTGATCGCCGAATATTCCTCGCCGACGGTGCTTTCCAGCGCCCAGATGCAGTCGGCCATCGACGCGCCGGTGCTGGGCGTGGTGCCGGCAAAGTCAGACACAGGCCGGCGCTGGTGGCCTTTCGGCGGGGCGCGCGCCCCCCCCTCCAGCCAGAAGACCGATGCCGTCGTCGGCC
>NZ_RZPW01000448.1:0-5242 GCF_003998455.1 Mesorhizobium sp. M7A.F.Ca.CA.001.08.2.1
GGCAGCGTCACGGCCTTTCCCTGCGACGTCACCGACGAGCCGCGCATGGCAAGGACCGTCGCTGCCATCGAGAAGGAGCTCGGTCCCATCGTGCTCGCCATCTTCAATGCAGGGAATTACATTTCGACGCCGGGGGAGAATCTTGTCGTCAACGACTTTCGCCGGTCCTTCGAGGTCAATTATTTCGGCATCATCAACGGTCTCGTGCCGGCGGTCGAACGCATGCGTGTGCGGGCGCGCGGCCATGTCGTGCTGGTCGGCTCCGTGACATCCTATTTCGGCTGGCCGACAACGGCCGCCTATGGCGGCACCAAGGCGGCCATCAACATCCTGGCCGAGTCGCTGAAGTATGATTTCGACAAGATGAACGTGCGTATCCAGGTGTTCAACCCAGGCTTCATCGACACCCCGCTGACCGAGAAGAACATGCTGCCGATGCCGGGACTGATGCCGGTCAGCCGCGCATCGCGCCGCATGGCGCGGGGCATCAAGTCGGGCGGCTTCGAAGTCCATTTCCCGCGCCGGACAAGCTGGCCGCTGAAACTGCTCGCCCTGCTGCCGAGGCCGCTGTGCAGAGGGTTTATCAGCCTGATGACCAGTTGGAAGGCGCGGCCTCTGCATTACGACCGCAAGCCGCCGATCGAATAGGACGCCTGCGAAATTGGCAGGCTCCCCGTTTTCGGGCCGCCGTCGCCATGGTTGAGACAAGTGCCGCGTGGAGTCTGCGATGGGGCGACGGATCGTGCTTGCTGTGCTGGGCCTTATTGCCGTTCTCGCACTGGCCTTCGTGTTCGGCCCGCGCGTTCGCGTCGACACCACGATCCGTTTCGATCCCTCGCTCATCGGCGACGATCCGCAGGCCTATGTGGCAAAGGCGGAAGCCGCCATCCCCGGAATCCGAGACGGGCTGGAGAAAGAGATCGTCTGGGCCAATCCGTTGGTGCATGCCAGGACCCCGCTATCGATCGTCTACATCCACGGCTTTTCCGCATCGAAGGGCGAGGTCCGCCCGCTGCCTGACGAAGTGGCGGAACAGCTTGACGCCAATCTCTTCTACACACGGCTTACCGGTCATGGGCAGGATGGCGCGGCGATGACGCAAGGCAGCATCAATGCCTGGATCAACGACTATGAGGAGGCGCTCGCCATCGGCCGGGCGATCGGCGACAAGGTGATCGTCATCTCGACTTCGACCGGCGGCTCGCTGGCGGTCTGGGCGGCAACGCAGCCCGGTGCGTCGGACGGGGTGGCGGCGATTGCGTTCATCTCCCCGAACTTCGGCGTCAAGACTTCGGGCGCCGGGATCCTGACCATGCCGTGGGGCAAACAAATCGCCAGGCTGGTCGCCGGCAAGGAACATAGCTTCGTGCCGCGCAACGCGCTGAATGAAAAATTCTGGACCACCCGCTATCCAATCGAAGCAACCTTGCCGATGCAGGCGCTGACCGAGCTTGCCTATGGCGCGCCGGTGGAGAAGGCGACCGTCCCTGCTTTGTTCATCTTTTCTGATTCGGACAAAGTGGTGCGGGCCGACCGCAGCCGCGAGATTGCCGGGCGCTGGGGCGCGCCGCATGAACTGGTTCCGGTCGACGACACTGGCGACCCGGACAATCACGTCATTGCCGGCGACGCGCTGTCGCCGTCGACCACGGCGTTTCTGGCGCAAAGGATCGCCGTCTGGATCGAAGCGGTGGTGAAGTAGGCCGACGAAAAGGGGCGACCGAAGCATCGCTTCGGCCGCCCTTTTCTTGTTTCGTCTCGGCAATCAGCCAGCCGAAGCTTGACTGACTGCAGCGCGGTCTGGCTTACGCGGCCCGCGCAGCCGGACGCTTACCGCCGAAGCGGCGCTTGTTGTTGCCCTTGAAGGCCGGCTTGGCGCCGTCCGGCTTGCGCTCGCCGGCGAAGGCCGGCTTGTCGCCGAAGCGCTTCTTGCCAAAGCCGTTGCCTTTGTTCTCGCCACCGGGCCGCCTGCCGTCGCGACGGCCATTGCGGTCGTTGCGGTCATTGGCCGGCTCGAAACGCTCGTTCTTTTCAGCCGGATTGCGCAGCGGATCGGGGCTGCCGAGATGGTCGGCAACGATCGGCAGCTTGGTGCGGATGATGCGCTCGACCTGGCGCAGCTTGCTGTTCTCGGAAGGATCGCAAAGCGTGATCGCGATGCCGTCCATGCCGTTGCGGCCGGTACGGCCGATGCGGTGGACGTAGCTCTCGGCTTCATCAGGCAGATCGAAATTCACGACATGGCTGATGCCGGGTACGTCGATGCCGCGCGCCGCGATGTCGGTCGCCACCAGAATGCGCACCGAGCCGTCGCGGAAATCGTTCAGCGCTTTCTGGCGGGCGTTCTGCGACTTGTTGCCGTGAATGACGGCGGCCTTGAAGCCATCGCGCTCGAGGTCCTTGGTCACCCTGTCGGCGCCATGCTTGGTGCGCGAGAAGATGATGACGGACTTCATCGCCTCATCGGCGAGCATCGTCGACAGCACCTGGCGCTTCTGCTTGGTGCGGGCAAAGACGACGCCTTGCACGATCTCGGCCGCTGCCGTGCTTTGCGGCGCGACTTCGACGCGGATCGGGTTCTTCAGCAGGCCCTTGGCCAGTTCGGCGATTTCATTGGGCATGGTCGCCGAGAACAGCACCGTCTGACGATCGGGCGCGGTCGCCTTGGCGATGCGCTTGACGTCGTTGATGAAGCCCATGTCGAGCATGCGGTCGCCCTCGTCGAGCACCAGCCATTTGGTGTCGGCAAGCATGAGGTCGCCCTCACGCACCAGGTCGGTCAACCGGCCGGGCGTTGCGATCAGGATATCGACGCCGGGCGCAACCTTCTTCACCTGGCTGAAGCGCGAGACGCCGCCAAGCACGAGCGCGGTCGAGACATGCGCGCCCTTGGCGAGGATCTTGATCGTGTCCTCGATCTGCACGGCGAGTTCGCGCGTCGGCGCCAGGATAAGCGCACGCGCCGTCTTCGGCCGGCGCTTGGTGCCGAGTGCGATGATCTTCGACAGGATCGGCAGAGCGAAGGCCGCGGTCTTGCCAGAGCCGGTCTGGGCGATGCCGAAAATGTCACGGCCTTCCATCTGCGGCGGGATCGCCTGCGCCTGGATAGGCTTCGGCTCGGTGAAGCCGGCGTTGTGGGTGGCCTTGAGCAGCGCGCCCGTAATACCCAGTGCCGCGAAACCGGTGAGTTCCGCAGTGTTGCTGCCGGGCAAAGTGTTTTCGTTGGTCAAAATAATCTTCTTTCACGCGGCTTCTGGCCGCAAACATCGATGGCGGCAGGGCGCAACCTGCCGTCGAACAAATTTTCATGAAACGACAAGGCGGGCGGACGGGTTCGTCCACTCGGCTGCGCTGTCGTGCCCGCAGGCATCATGCCACGGGGCTTTTTCGCCGCTTTGTGATTTACCGGAAAAAGGGCCGATATACCGGAAAGAGGGAAAACAGACGCAACCAGTCTCATTCGTCGAGAAGGCCGGATAAGTCCCGGCCCAAGCGCCTATGCCGCCGCATATGGCCCAGTTCGCCACCAAATGCAAGGGGCGTCATGCTGCAGCGCAGCAAAATCCACGGAGCAAGCGGCGCTTGCGCTCGCTTGCCGGCACGATTACCACGAAATGCCGCTGGCTTGGGAGGTAATCGATGAAGGACGTGCTGAAGGAACTCGAGCGCCGCCGCGAGATCGCCCGCATGGGCGGCGGCCAAGCGCGCATCGACGCCCAGCACAAGAAGGGCAAGCTCACCGCGCGCGAACGCATCGAGGTGTTTCTCGACGAGGGCTCGTTCGAGGAGTTCGACATGTATGTCGAGCACCGCTCGACCGATTTCGGCATGGAAAAGACCAAGATCGCGGGCGACGGCGTCGTCACCGGCTGGGGCACCGTCAACGGCCGCCCGGTCTACCTCTTCGCCAAGGACTTCACCGTGTTCGGCGGCTCGCTGTCGGAAGCGCATGCCGAGAAGGTCATCAAGGTGCAGGAGATGGCGCTGCGCAACCGGGCGCCGATCATCGGCCTCTACGATGCCGGCGGCGCGCGCATCCAGGAAGGCGTGGCAGCACTCGGCGGCTATGCCGAGATCTTTCAGCGCAACGTGCTGGCCTCAGGCGTCATCCCGCAGGTTTCCGTGATCATGGGACCGTGCGCCGGCGGCGACGTCTATTCGCCTGCCATGACCGATTTCATCTTCATGGTGCGCGACACCTCCTACATGTTCGTCACCGGGCCGGATGTGGTGAAGACCGTGACCAACGAGACGGTGACCGCCGAGAGTCTCGGCGGCGCCTCCGTCCACACGACGAAATCGTCGATCGCCGACGGAGCCTATGACAATGACGTCGAGGCGCTGCTGCAGATGCGCCGGCTGGTCGACCTGCTGCCGGCTTCCAACACATCGGAGCTTCCCGAGATCGAATGCTACCAGTCGGTCACCGACCATGATTTGTCGCTCGACCGGCTGATTCCCGACAACGCCAACAAGCCCTACGACATCAAGGAGCTGATCCTGAAGGTCGCCGACGAAGGCGATTTCTTCGAGATCCAGCAGAGTTTTGCCAAGAACATCGTCACCGGCTTTGGACGCGTCGAGGGCCGCACGGTGGGCTTCGTCGCCAACCAGCCGATGGTGCTGGCCGGCGTGCTCGATTCCGATGCCAGCCGCAAGGCGGCGCGCTTCGTGCGCTTCTGCGACTGTTTTTCGATCCCGATCGTCACCTTCGTCGATGTCCCCGGCTTCCTGCCCGGCACGGCGCAGGAGTATGGCGGCCTGATCAAGCATGGCGCGAAACTGCTGTTCGCCTATGCCGAGGCGACCGTGCCGAAGATCACCGTCATCACCCGCAAAGCCTATGGCGGCGCCTATGACGTGATGGCCTCAAAACATCTGCGCGGCGACATGAATTATGCCTGGCCAACGGCGCAGATCGCGGTGATGGGCGCCAGAGGCGCGGTCGAGATCATTTACCGCAAGGACATCGGTGATGCCGAAAAGATCGCAGCCCATACAAAGGCTTACGAGGATCGCTTCCTGTCGCCCTTCGTCGCCGCCGAGCGCGGCTATGTCGACGAGGTGATCATGCCGCACTCGACTCGCCGCCGCATCGCCCGGGCGCTGCGCATGCTGCGCAACAAGGACATGCAGAACCCCTGGAAGAAGCACGACAACATCCCGCTGTGAGGCGCCGGCAACTCACTCCTCTTCCGCCGCCCCGAACCCCGCTCCCATCGTGGCACTGACAGGGCTGCCC
>NZ_RZPW01000449.1:0-5221 GCF_003998455.1 Mesorhizobium sp. M7A.F.Ca.CA.001.08.2.1
GGCTTACCGATCTCGACCTCAACTTTCCCGACCATGTCAGTGAAAAGCCTGCGGAAATCGCCCTCAAACTGAGCGATCTCGGGCTTTCTATCAATGGCTTTGCCATGCGCTACTACTCCAACCCCGCCTTCAAGCTCGGCGCCTTCACCAATCCGGATCCGGCGGTGCGCCGCGAGGCCATCGACCTGACCAAAGCCGGCATCGATGCCGTGCGTGAGGCCGGCGCCAGCCTGATGACGCTGTGGCTCGGCCAGGATGGCTTCGACTACGCCTTCCAGGCCGACTATGTGACGCTTTGGCAACACGAAATCGAGGGGATTCGTGAAGTAGCCGCGCATGATCCCGACTGTCAGATCAGCCTTGAGTACAAACCGAACGAACCACGCTCCTACAGCCTGATGCCGGATGCGGCGACGACCTTGCTGGCGATCCGCGATGTCGGCCTGCCCAATCTGGGCGTCACCCTCGATTTCGCCCATGTGCTCTATGCTGACGAACAGCCGGCCTTTGCCGCGGCCCTGGTGGCGCGCCACAGCAAGCTGCTCGGCGTGCATCTGAACGACGGCTACGCCAAGCGCGACGACGGCCTGATGGTCGGCGCGGTGCACACGCTGCAGACCATCGAGCTGCTCAGGCAGATTCGCCGCGACGGTTACGCCGGCGCCATCTATTTCGACACGTTCCCCGACATGACCGGGCTCGATCCGGTGCGCGAGTGCGAAGTCAACATCGCCACCGTCAAGCGCATGCTGCGCGTCGTCGACCGGCTGGAGCAGGACAATCGCCTGTCCGCCGCCATGGACAGCCAGGATGCGGTGACGTCGCAGGCCATCATCCAGGAAATCATGCTCGGGCCGGATAGCTGAGGCATCCGCACCATTATCGTTTTCAACAAGGGAGGAATACAATGAAACTTCTGCTTGCCACGGCTACCGCCGCACTGATGGCGCTGTCGATCGGCTCTGCCTTTTCGGCCGACCTCGCGCCGCTCAATTCCGACACGGAAAAGGACCGCATCGACTGGTCGCAGGTCGAGGCCAAATTCGGCGCGTTCCCCAAGCTGCCCGAAGGCACCAAGGCAGGCGCCGTCTCCAAGACGCTGACCAATGAATACTGGCGCTCGCTGGGCGAGGGCTACACGGCATTCGGCGCCAAGGTCGGCGTTCCCGTCGTCTATCAGGCAGCGCAAAGCGAGGGCGACCAGCTCGGCCAGCTCACCATTGCCGAAGGCCTGGTGACCCAGGGCTACAACGTGCTGCTCGTCTCGCCGCAGACGGATGCCAATCTGCAGCCGATCATGGAGCAAGCCAAGGCCGCCAACGTGCCGGTGGTCAACGTCAATGACGCCGTCATCCCGCAGGCCGAACATTATGTCGGCAATGTCCAGCGCGACAATGGCGTGCGCGTCGCCAAATGGTTCATCAAGAACCGTCCGGATGGCGGCAAGGTCGCCATCGTCGAAGGCCAGGCTGGCGTCTATGCCGCCGTGCAGCGCACCGACGGCTTCAAGTCGACCATCACCGAGGCAGGCAAGTTCGAGGTCGTCGCCAGCGTTCCCGGCAACTGGGACCGCCAGACCTCCTATGATGCGGCCACCAACATCCTGCAGCAGCACCCCGACCTGATCGGCTTTTATGCCAACAATGACGGCATGGCGCTCGGCATCGTCGAGGCAGTCAAGGCCGCCGGCCTGCAGGACAAGGTTGCGGTCTTCGGCACCGACGGCATTTCCGACGCCTATGCCTCCATACGGGCCGGCGAACTGACCGGCACGGTCGACAGTTTCCCGGTGCTGACCGGCGAAGTGGCGTTGGAAACTGCTCTGCGTCTCGTCGCGGGACAGAAGCTGCCCCGCGTCGTCGCCACGCCCCAGGCACTGATCACCAAGGACAATGCCGACCGCTATTCCGGCGCCGGCGCGCGCAAGGCACTGCTCGAGGACGCGGCTGCGGGCCAGTAAGGCCAATCGGCGAGTGCCGGCCAGAGCAATTCGCTCCCGCCGGCACCGTTGCCCGGAGATAGAACCCAATGTCACCCCGGCTGCAATTCCAGGGCATTTCCAAGCTGTTTCCGGCCGTGCGGGCGCTTGACGGCGTGTCGTTCTCGGTAGGTGCCGGTGAAATCCACGGCCTGCTCGGCGAAAATGGCGCCGGCAAGTCGACGCTGCTGCGCATCCTGTCTGGCGTCTACAGGCCGACAGCGGGAAGCGTCCTCATCGACGGCAAGCCGGTTACACTCGTCAACCCGGTCGCCGCACGCGCTGCGGGCGTCGCCATGATCCATCAGGAATTGCAGCAGGTACCACGCCTTAGCGTCGCCCAGAACATGTTCCTAGGCCATCCGCTGACGCGCGGCGCCATCTTCGTCGCCCGGCGCGAACAGGAGCGCCGTGCTGCGGAGGCTCTTGCGGCCATCGATCCCTCCATCGATCCGGCTGCACCCCTCGGTACCCTGAAGGTGGCGCAGCGGCAGATTGTCGAGATCGCCCGCGCGCTGCTCGATCGCGCCCGCATCGTCGCCATGGACGAGCCGACATCGAGCCTGACGCCGAGCGAATTCGAACGGCTGGCGCAAGTCATCACCGGCCTCGCCCGCGACGGCGTCGCCGTCGTCTATGTCTCGCACAAGCTGGACGAGGTGTTCGGCATCTGCCGGCGCGCCACCATCATGCGCGATGGCGTCGTCGTCGATTCCGTCGATCTGAACGACCTGTCGGAGAAAGCGGTCGTGGCTATGATGGTCGGCCGCGAACTGGCGCAGGAGCAGCATAATTCCCATGCCACGAACAAGGTCATGCTGAGCGCGCGTGGCCTCTCCTCGGCGACGAAGGTGCGCAACGTGTCGTTCGATCTGCATCGCGGCGAGGTGCTGGGCATTGCCGGCCTGGTCGGTTCCGGCCGCACTGAACTGCTGCGGCTCTTGGCCGGCGCCGATCGCGCCACGGCCGGGACGATTGCAATCGACGGCAAGGCGGCACGGTTCTTCAGCCCGCGTGACGCGATTGCCGCCGGCGTCGGACTGGTGCCGGAGGAGCGCAAACGCGAAGGCATCGTGCCGCTGCGCTCGATCACCAGCAATATGGCGCTGGCCTCGATGGCCGTGTTCGCGCCGCGCGGCCTCATCGATCACGCCAGGTTGAAACAGGTGGCGGCCGAGAAGATGAGCCGCGTCAATCTGCGCCCATTCCTGCTCGACCGGCCGATCCGCCTGTTCAGCGGCGGCAACCAGCAGAAGGCGATCATCGGCCGCTGGCTGGCGGCGGGAACACGCATCCTCTTGTTCGACGAGCCGACGCGCGGCATCGATGTCGGCGCCAAGGCGGAGATCTATCATCTGATCGAGGAACTCGCCGCCGAGGGCCATGCGGTGGTCGTCGTCTCCTCCGAACTGCCCGAGGTGATCCGGCTTGCCGACCGCGTGTTGGTCATGCGCGACGGCACCATCGCCGCCGAACTCGATAGGGCAAATCTCTCAGAACAGGCGATCGCGGCGCACGCCATCCCGCAAACGCAAACGCCGGCCGCACAGCCGGCAAGGCAGTAGGTGACGGATATGTCGGATGCCACTCTGGTGCGGTCCCAGGCCGAATTCCTGCGCGGTGTTTCCATGCGCGACGCCGGCACGCTGATCGGGCTTGTCGTGATCCTGGCCGTGTTCGGCGCGCTGGTGCCCGGCTTTTTCGCCGAGCGCAACCTGATCAACATCCTGCAGCAGTCGAGCATCAATGCCTGTCTGGCGCTGGGCATGACGCTGGTCATCATCTCCGGCGGCATCGACCTGTCGGTCGGGCCGACGGCAGCACTCTCGGCCGTCATCTCGGCCTCTATGATGGTCGCCGGCGTGCCGTTTCCGCTGGCCATCGCCGCCGGCTTCGCCATTGGTCTTGCCTGCGGCCTCGTCAACGGCGTGCTCGTCGCCCATGTTGGGCTGCAGCCCTTCATCGTCACGTTGGGAACGCTCAGCACCTATCGGGCACTGGCGCTGATCTACACCGGCGGCAATCCGGTCCTCGGCCTGCCCCCAGGCTTTCGCGCCGTCTTCAACGGTTCGCTGTTCGGACTGCCTCTGGCGGTCGTCATCGTCGCCTGCGTGGCTGTCGTCGCCTGGGTCGTTTTGAAGAAGACGCCCTTCGGCGAATATCTGCTCGCCGTCGGCGGCAACGAGGAGGCGGCCTACATCGCCGGCGTGCCGATTGCCCGCACCAAGATCGCCGCCTACATGATCTCAGGCCTGCTGGCGGCGCTTGCCGCGCAGATCCTGATCGGCCGGTTGGGCGCCGCCGAACCCATCCTCGGCAATCTCTGGGAGCTCGACGCCATCGCGGCTGCCGCCATCGGCGGCGCCTCGCTGATGGGCGGCAAGGGCAGCGTCGTCGGCACCATCCTGGGCGCCGTCATCCTCGGCGCCATGCGCAACGGTTTGACGCTGATGAACGTCCAGTCCTTCTATCAGCTTCTGGCAACTGGTCTTATAATCCTCGCCGCGATGCTTATCGATCGCGTGACGAGGGGGCGTGGATGACCTTGAGCGGGCTGGACCTGAAAGCGGTAGGACCGCGCATCCGCATGATGATGCCGCATCTCACTCCGCTGGAGGCGAAGGTGGTGGAAACCGTCTTCGGCCGGCGCGGCTTCGACGAGAGCATTCCGCTGAAGCAGATCGCCGAGGAATCCGGCGTGTCCGAGGCGATGGTGGTCAAGATCGCCAAGAAGCTCGGCTTTTCCGGCTATCGCGACTTCCGCACCGCCGTCTATGAGTACAGTCGCCTGCCGACCGCCGAGATGCACCAGGAACTGTCATCCGACGACAGTTCGGCCGAGATCGTGCAAAAAGTGTTCCGCACCTCCATCCAGGCGCTGGAGGAGACGCTGGCGATCCTCGACATCGAGGATTTCGACCGCGCCGCCGAGCTGCTCTTCCGTGCCAAGAACCGGGATTTCTATGGCGTCGGCGGCTCGGCGCAGATCGCGCGCGACGTTTCGCACAAATTCCTGCGCATCGGCATCCGCGCATCCGTCTACGACGATTCGCACATGATGCTGATGTCGGCCTCGCTGCTCGGCGGCGACGACATCGCCGTCGGCTTCTCGCATTCGGGCAACACGTCGGCCGTTATCGACGCCATCCAGTTGGCCCGCAAGAACGGTGCCCGCACGCTGGCCATCACCAATTACGACAACTCGCCCCTGGCCGCCGTCGCCGATATCGTTCTGTGCTCGAC
>NZ_RZPW01000044.1:0-15702 GCF_003998455.1 Mesorhizobium sp. M7A.F.Ca.CA.001.08.2.1
GGAGAATGCCGAGATGGCCGCCGCTCGATGCGTCCGATCGCGTCGGCGGCCATCTCGGCATTCTCCAGGATTTCATGCACGCCATCGAGACCGGCACCGAGCCGGAAACGCGCGGCGGCGACAACATCAAGAGCCTGGCCATGGTTTTTGGCGCCATCGAAAGCGCCGAGACCGGCCGCCGCGTGACAATCGCAGAGGAAGCACAATGACGCCGAACCCGCTTCTCGACATCCGGATCGGCACCATGGTGCGGGCCAATCTCGACGACCCGGCGGCTTACATCAAACAGATCCTGCCGCTCGGCTTCGAGAGCATCCAGCCCTTCTTCTGGCAGACGCTTTGCGGCAAGGATTTGCCGCGGCTGGCCGGCCTGATCCGCGAGGCGATCGGTGATGCCGACGTCACCGTGTCCTCGCTCGGCGTGTTCGGCAATCCGCTGGAAGACGGCGAGGTCGATCGCGGCGTGCTCAAGGCCTGGGAGACGGTCATCGACAATGCGCATCTGTTCGGCACCTCGATGGTCAGCGGCTTCACCGGCCGCCTGCGCGGCAAGAAGCTGACCGACAGCTTGCCGCGCTTCAAGGAGGTCTGGGGACCGCTGGCCAGACGCGCCGCCGACAAGGGCGTGCGCATCGCCTTCGAGAACTGCGCGATGGACGGCAACTGGGCCGCCGGGGACTGGAACATCGCCCACAATCCGGACGCCTGGGAGCTGATGTTCAACGAAGTGCCGGACGACAATCTCGGACTGGAATGGGAGCCCTGCCACCAGCTCATCTATCTGATCGATCCGATGCCGCAGATCCGCAAATGGGCGCCGCGCATCTTCCACGTCCACGGCAAGGACGCGACGGTGCGCTGGGATGTCATCCGCGAGCATGGCGTGTTCGGCCGGCTGCCCTTCGTGCAGATGCGAACGCCGGGCTTCGGCGACAGCGACTGGACTCGGGTGATCAGCGAATTGCGGCTGGCCGGCTACAAGGGGGCCATCGATATCGAAGGTTGGCACGACCCGGTCTATCGCGGCGACCTCGAGATCACCGGCCAGGTGCGGGCGCTGGAATATCTCAAACAATGCCGGGGAGGGGCCAGCTACCTGCCGAACCCGATGTGAGGATCGGCCGGCGGGAGGAGCCGGCCGGGATGTCTGCAACGCACATTGCCGAAGCGAATGTCGAAACCCCTCGCTTGCGAGGACAAAAAGGGAGGATAAGTGCATGAGCATGACGATGAGAAGGACAGTTCTGCGCTCGACCGTCGTGGCCGCCGCCACGGTGCTTGCCGCTGCGATCTCCACCTTGCCCGCGCAGGCGCTCGACGCCAAATGGTGCAAGGACGTCCACATCCGTTTCTTCGTCGGCGGCGCCGAGGGCGACGCTTTCGGCACCATCGTCTACAATGGCGCCAAGCAGGCAGAGGCCGATCTGGGGCCGAAGGTCGACTACATCTTCTCCCAGTGGGACATCGAAAAGATGGTGCAGCAACTGCGCGAGGCCGTCGCGGTCAAGCCCAACGGCATCGCCATGATGGGCCATCCGGGCGACGCATCAATCATGCCGCTCGCCGAACAGGCGCACAAGGATGGCATCAAGATGATGTACCAGAACGTGCCTGTGCCGAAGGTGGTGGAAGCGTTCGGCGGCGGCTATGTCGGCGCCCAGCAGGAACAGCAGGGCCGCGCGCTCGGCGCCGAGGCGTTCAAACTGGGCAAGCTGAAGGCCGGCGACAAGGCGATCATGATCGGTCCGTTCGAAAACGAAAGTCGCGGCGCGCGCGAACGTGGCACGGTGGCGGCGCTCAAGGAAGCCGGCGTCGAGGTCATCCAGTTGTCCTCACCGCCGAGCGGCGAATGGGCGTCCGATCCCAATCTGGCCATTCCGGTGATCACCGCGGCGCTGCTCAACAATCCCGACGTCAAGGCGGTCGGCTATCCCGGCGGGCAGATGCTCGGCAATGTCTCGACCTATATGCAGGCGGCCGGACGCAAGGCGGGCGAGATCTTCAATTTCGGCTTCGACACCAGCCCGCAGATCGTCGAGGGCTTCAAGGGTGGCTGGGTGCAATTGACCGCCGACCAGCAGCCGTTCCTGCAGGGCTATCTGCCGATCCTCAGCCTCTGCCAGCAGGTTGTGCTGGGGCTGGCGCCGATGAATGTCGACACCGGCGCCGGCTTCGTCACGCCCGAAAATTACGAGATCGTCGCCGAGCTCGCCAAGCAGGCGCTGCGCTGACCTCCCAAGCCGCCGGCCGGGATCTCAGGCCCCGGCCGGCGGGACCGCTGGCGACGACGCCGGCACGAGACAATGAAAGCGAGCATCCGATGGCCGAACGCCTCATCGAACTGCGCGACATCAGCAAGTCCTATGGCCAGGTCTATGCACTGGGCGGGGTCAATCTCAGCGTCGACCGCGGCGAGGTCGTCGGCCTGCTCGGCGACAATGGCGCCGGCAAGTCGACGCTGATCAAGATCCTCTCGGGCGTGGTCAAGCCGACCAGCGGCGAAATCCTCGTGCGTGGCAAGCCGGTGACCGGGTGGAGCGCGGCGCGTTCGCGCGAGGCCGGCATCGAGACGGTGTTCCAGGACCGGGCGCTGGCCGTGCAGCAGACCATCGTTCGCAACATCTTCATGGGCCGCGAGCTGACCGGCTTCATGGGCTTTCTCAGGGTCAACAAGGAGATCGAGGAGGCAAGCCGGCTGATGCGCGAGATCGGCTTCACCTCGAAAGTGTTCACGCCGCAGTCGATCGTCGGCCAGCTTTCGGGCGGCGAACGCCAGGGCGTGGCGATCGCCCGCGCCATCTACAAGCAGGCCGAGCTGATCGTCCTCGACGAACCGACGACGGCGCTGTCGCTGACCGAGACCGCCAAGGTATTCCATTTCGTGCGCCAGGTGCGGGCGAGCGGCCGCTCGATCCTGTTCATCGGCCACAACATCCATCATGTCTTCGACATCGCCGACCGCTTCGTGGTGCTGGACCGCGGCAAGGTTGCACTGACGACCGACCGCAGCGAGGTCAAGTCGGCCGAAGATCTCATCAACTTCATGGAAGAGGTCGCGCATCCCGGCGGATTGGCCGGGCTGCACGATGCCGGCGACGCGGAGCAGAGAGCACGATGAGCAAGACCATGGAGCCCGACCTGCACGAGCCGTCCGCCGGCATTCCACGCCCCAGTGCCCAGAAAGAGTGGAAACACCCATCCGATCACTGGATGCGCGGCTTCATCCTCGACAACCGTGCCGCGCTCGGCACGCTCGCCGTGTTCATCGTCATGATGACGGTGTTCCTGATCGCCAACCCGACCGTTTTCACCACCTGGTATCTCTACCGTTCGGTGCTGACGACGCTCCCCGTTGCGCTATTCGTGGTGGTGCCGCTGGTCTTCGTCGTCACCTGCGGCGAGATCGACCTGTCGTTTCCGGCAACGATGGGCTTCGCCTCATGGGTCTTCGCGCTGGTCGTGCAGGCCGGTTACGATCCGTTTCTCGGCATCGCCGCGGCACTCGTCACCGGCATGCTGCTCGGCTTCCTCGTAGGCTCGCTGGTCGTCTATGGCGGGCTGTCGTCGTTGATCGCCACGCTGGGCATGAATTTCCTGCTGCGCGGCCTGATCCAGATCATCAACGAGGGCAAGTCGATGGCGCTGACCAGCCTCAGCGACAGCTGGGCTTACACGATCTTCTCCAGCCAGCTCCTGGGCATTCCGGTGCAGATCTTCTGGGCCATCGGCTTCGTCGTGCTGTCGGCGATGCTCTACAACCGGCACCGCTTCGGCGCCCAGGTGAGGGTGGTCGGCGACAATCCAGACAGCGCCCAGCAGATGGGCATCGACGTCAAGCGTGTGCGGGTGAAAGTCTTCGTCTTCGTCGGCATCGGCGCGGCCATCGCCGGCACCTTCTCGGTGATGATCAACTTCACCTGGTGGCCGACCGCCGGCGACGGCTATCTCCTGCCGGTGCTGGCCTCGGTGTTCGTCGGCGGCACGCCGACCTGGGGCGGCATCGGCACCGTCGTTGGTGGCGCTATCGGCGCCGTCACCGTGTCGTTCATCCAGACCGGTGTCGTGGCGGCAGGATTGAGCGGCTTTTATGTTCAGTTCTTCAACGGCCTGATCATCATCCTGTCGCTGCTGGGGCATAAGTGGAACCAGGCGCGGTATAGGTGAGGGGCTGTTTCGTTGGCGGACCGCATGCCTTGACGATTGGCGTAGACATCAATCACTTCGTCATCCACGGGTCTGCGCCGCGTCGCTACCCTCCTTGCTTCGCCCGTGGATGACGAAGGTGAGGCTTCCGCGGGGAAAACGCCATCTTCACACCGCGGCGACAAACCCGTCCAGCACGCGTTTCTGGCCGGCTTTGTCGAAGTCGATGGTCAGCTTGTTGCCTTCGATGGCCGAGATGTTGCCGTTGCCGAATTTCTGGTGGAAGACACGGTCGCCGACGTTGAAGGCGGACGGCTTGTCGGAGACGGATTTGGCGACCAGTTCGCCGTCGATGGTGCGGCCCTTGACCGAGGTGCGGCCGGCGCCGTAGCCGCTGTCCGTCTCGCCGTAGCCGATGCGCTCGACCTGGTGGCCGGAGCGCGAGCCCCAGTTGCGGTCGGTCGCCTCGGTGCGGTTGGCCTGCGCGCGCTGCCAGCCCGGCGTCGCATAGGTGTTGGAGAAGGCGCCGGATTTTTCGCTGTCGGCGCCGACATTGTCGAAGCGCGAGGCGCCATAGGGGTTCTGCCGTCCTGCGCCCTGGCCGCCGCGGCCGGAGGCAAAGGAACCGCCGCCATAGGAATTGCCGTAGCCGCCGTAGGAGTTGCCGCTTTCAGCGACCTCGACATGGGCGTTCGGCAATTCCTCGAGGAAACGCGACGGGATCGTCGACTGCCATAGGCCATGGATCTGGCGGTTGGAGACAAACCAGATATGCAGGTTCTTCTTGGCCCGCGTCAGGCCGACATAGGCGAGGCGGCGCTCTTCCTCCAGCCCGGAGCGGCCGCCTTCGTCGAGCGCGCGCTGATGCGGGAACAGGCCTTCCTCCCAGCCGGGCAGGAACACGGTCTCGAATTCGAGGCCCTTGGCCGAATGCAGCGTCATGATCGAGACGGCGTCGAGCCCGGCATTCTGTTCGGCGTCCATGACCAGCGCGACGTGCTCGAGGAAGGAGCGCAGCGATTCGTACTCCTCCATCGAGCGGATCAGCTCTTTCAGGTTCTCCAGCCGGCCGGGGGCTTCCACCGAGCGGTCGTTCTTCCACATGTCCGTGTAGCCGCTCTCTTCGAGAATGGTCTCGGCGAGTTCGGTGTGCGGCGTGGTTTCCAGCGCCTTCTGCCAGCGCTCGAAATTGGCCGCCACTTCGCGCAAGGCGGCGCGCGGCTTCGGCTTCAACTCGTCGCTTTCGGCGAGCTTGGCGGCGGCCTCCAGCATAGGGATGCGCAGCGCACGGGCGGTGTCGTGGATCTGGCGGATGGTGGCTTCGCCCAAGCCGCGCTTGGGCACATTGACGATGCGTTCGAAAGCGAGGTCGTCGGCGCCTTGCGCGACGACACGGAAGAAAGCCATGGCATCGCGGATTTCCAGGCGCTCGTAGAAGCGCGGGCCACCGATGACGCGGTAGTTCAGGCCGAGTGTGATGAAGCGATCCTCGAAGGCCCGCATCTGGAAGGATGCACGGACAAGAATAGCCATGTCGTTGAGATTGTGCTTCTGGCGCTGATAGGCCTCGATGGTCTCACCGATGGCGCGGGCTTCTTCTTCGGAATCCCAGGCGGCGTGGACATTGACCTTGCCATCCTCGGGATCGTTGCGATCCGTGAACAGCGTCTTGCCGAAGCGGCCCTCATTGTGGGCGATGAGGTGGGAGGCGGCACCAAGGATGTGCGCGGTCGAGCGGTAGTTGCGCTCCAGCCGGATGATGGTGGCGCCGGGGAAATCCTTGTCGAAACGCAGGATGTTGTCGACCTCGGCGCCGCGCCAGCCATAGATGGATTGGTCGTCATCGCCGACGCAGCAGATGTTTACGGTGGCGCGGGTTTCGGCCGAAGAGCGCCCAATCTCCCCCTCAAGGGGGGAGATCGGCTTGCCTTGAGGCCTTTGCGCCAACAGCCGCAGCCACATGTACTGCGCGGTGTTGGTGTCCTGGTACTCGTCGACGAGGATGTACTTGAAGCGCTTATGGTATTCCTTCAGCACGTCCGGATTGGCGCGGAAGATGCGGATCGGGTGGCACAGAAGGTCGCCGAAATCGCAGGCGTTCAGCGTCTTCAGTCGCTCCTGATAGGCCTTGTAGAGTTCGCGGCCCTTGCCGTTGGCGAAGGCGCGCGCGTCGCCCTCGGCAATGTCGGCGGGGCCTTGCCCCTTGTTCTTCCAGCCGTCGATCATCTGGGCGAACTGCTTGGCCGGCCAGCGCTTGTCGTCCAGACCTTCGGCCTGGATCAGCTGCTTGATCAGCCGCACGACGTCGTCGGTGTCGAGGATGGTGAAGTCGGAGCGCAAACCGGCGAGTTCGGCATGTCTGCGAAGCAGCTTCACTCCAATCGAGTGGAAGGTGCCGAGCCATGGCATGCCCTCGACATTGCCTTCGCCGATCAGGACGCCGATGCGGATCTTCATCTCGCGCGCGGCCTTGTTGGTGAAGGTCACCGCGAGGATCTGCGACGGGAACGCCTTGCCGGTGGCGAGGATGTGGGCGATGCGGGTGGTGAGCACGCGGGTCTTGCCGGTGCCGGCGCCGGCCAGCACCAGAACCGGGCCCTCCGTTGTTTCAACAGCTAGCCGCTGCTCCGGGTTGAGGCCCTTCAGATAGTCGGGTGCGTTGTTGTGTCCGCTGCGGGCAGCCATGGCGCGCGCGGCGATACCCGACGGGGCCGAGGGCCGCGCATTGGGTTCGTCGAAAAAGGGCATGTCTTCGGAAAAGCCGGACATCGCCCCCGAATGTAGTGATTCGGTGGGGAAAGACCAGAACTGTCTACGTTTTGTTCCGCTAAAGTGCTGGCGGCAAGGATGTATGGGCTGTTCAGGCCTTGCGGTAGCCGAGAGCGACGAAAAATCGCTGCCCTAACGAACGCGCCTCATCGGTCATCACGGCGCCGAGTGCCGTCTGCATCCGGTCGTAGTAATGGCTGCCCGCAGGGGACGCGAGAAATGCCGCGTAAAGCCTGAGATCGTCGAGCGACAAGTCACGATAGGCGAAAGCATTTCCTTCCATGATCCCCTTTTCGGCTTTTTCACGAAGGTTGCCGGCCTGCTTGTGCACCAGCACCATTATCTGCTGATCCGATAAAGGCTGCCCGGCTGCCGCGAGCATTCCCGAAACCATCGCATAGCCCATGTTCAATGCGATCGCTTCAGCCATGTCCACGGCGCTGGTATCGTCGACGATTTTCCGGTACAACGCGAGCCGTGTCGGATCTCCCGCCTGAAGTCCTCCAAGGATTTTCGGACCTTCGATCTTCTTGCGCCCCACGGCTTGCGGATCGGACGCTTGGATCTCCAGGGCTGTGACCCGCCTGCCCAATGGTGAATCGAAGAAAGCAGCCAGATCGGTGAGATCGACGGGCTGCAACCGGCCCCTCATCCGCGCCTCTACGGCTTTCTCCATCCTGTCAGCGTCAAAAGCGCCTTCAGCGGCGGCGGACAAGGCTTCCTTGACTTTTTCCGGCCCCGGCACGGATTTGATGCCGGCGACTATGCTTGGGCCGAGGCCGGCCAGCATCTCGTGGAAGCCGCTTGCCTTGTTGATCTCCTCGAGCGTTTGTGCCGACGCCGGTTGACTGCCAGCCATAAGCACGACGAAGCCGAACAGCGCGCCGGCAATGCGCATCCATGGCGGAAAGACGAAGGGCATGACTCGGTCTACTCCACGGTGATGCTGCGACGGAGACTGCTCGATAACCCGACCGCAGGCAAGATGAATTGCCACCTTGGCGTGTGGGCCAGCTTGACAGGCGGGGCGGGCAGGAGAAAGCTGTGCGCAGGGCAGGAACGGGACATCGGGCTGTCCTTGGCGTGGCAAAGCGCAACAGTCGAAGGAGTATCATCTTGGCTGTCACCATCACCTCCCTCATTCTTTTCCTCATCGGCCTGGCACTCGGCGGCGGCGGCATCCGCCTGGCGATGCTGGGCGGCAGCTGGTACTATGTCGTTGCTGGCCTTGCCTTCCTGATCGCCGCCTGGCTGCTCTACCGGCGCCGGTCCACCGCGCTGTGGCTCTACGCGGCGATCGTGCTCGGCACACTGGCCTGGGCGGTCTGGGAAACCGGCTTCGACTGGTGGGAACTCGGGCCTCGCGGCGGCGTCATCGTGCTTCTCGCTTTGTGGCTGCTGACGCCGTGGGCGAGACGGGGTCTTGTCGGCCCTGACGCACGCGCGCCGCTGATCCTTGCCGTGCTGGCATCACTGGCCGTCGCCGGTTATTCGATGACTTCAGATCCGAAGGACATTGCCGGCGAACTCGGCACCGACAAGGTGGTCGCCAACGCCAATCTCGGCAATGATGTGCCGGCCGGCGAGTGGCATTATTACGGCCGCACGCAGTTCGGCCAGCGCTACTCGCCGCTCGACCAGATCACATCGGACAATGTCGCCAAGCTGCAGCCTGCCTGGACCTACCAGACCGGCGACGTGAAGGGACCGGACGATGTCGGCGAGACCACCTATCAGGTGACGCCGCTGAAGATCGGCGACACGCTCTACATCTGCACGCCGCATAATTTCGCCATCGCCATCGATGCCGCGAGCGGCAAGGAGAAATGGCGCTTCGATCCCAAGGTCAAGCTTGACAAGGACCGCCAGCACCAGACCTGCCGCGGTGTGGCCTATTACGCCGATGCCGCCGGCGCCGCCGGGCAGCCCTGTGCGACCCGCGTCTACCTGCCGACCTCGGACGCGCGGCTGATCGCGCTCGACGCCGCCAACGGGCAGGTCTGTCCGGCTTTCGCCGAGGGCGGCACGCTGAACCTTCTGACCAACATGCCCTATCCGAAGTCGGGCTATTATTACTCGACCTCGGCACCGCTGATCTCAGGCGGCAAGATCATTGTCGGCGGCGCGGTCAACGACAATTATTCGACACAGGAGCCGTCCGGCGTCATCCGCGCCTACGACGCTGCCACCGGCGCGATGGTGTGGAACTGGGATTCCGGCAATCCGGACCAGACGATGCCGTTGCCGGCCGGCCAGACCTATACCGCCAACTCGCCCAACATGTGGTCGACGCCGAGCGCCGACGAGAAGCTCGGCCTGCTCTACGTGCCGCTCGGCAACCAGACGCCGGATCAGCTCGGCGCCGGGCGCAGTGCCAATGTCGAGAAGTTCTCGTCGTCGATCACCGCGCTCGACCTCAACACCGGACAGGTGCGATGGGTGCGGCAGACCGTGCACCACGATCTCTGGGACATGGACGTACCGGCGCAGCCGAGCCTGATCGACATCACCAAACCCGACGGCACGGTGGTGCCGGCGCTGGTCGGACCGACCAAGCAGGGCGATCTGTATGTGCTCGACCGCCGCACCGGTGAGCCGGTCATCGCGGTCAACGAAGTGCCGGCGCCCGGCGGCGCGATCGAAGGCGACCACACATCGCCGACGCAGCCGGTCTCCGACCTCACCTTCATGCCGAAGCCGCTGACCGGCGCCGACATGTGGGGCCTCACCATGTTCGACCAGTTGGCCTGCCGGATCGAATTCCAGGGCCTGCGCTATGAGGGTCGCTATACGCCGCCTTCCGTCCAGGGCTCGCTGATCTACCCCGGCAATTTCGGCACCTTCAACTGGGGTGGCGTCGCCGTCGACCCGGTCCGGCAGGTGCTGTTCGGCATGCCGACCTATCTGGCGTTCAAGTCGCAGTTGATCCCGCGCGATCAGGTGCCGCCGCCGGACGAAGGGCGGGGCAGCGAACAGGGGCTGAACCGCAACGAGGGCGCGCCCTATGCGGTGGTGATGGGACCGTTCCTGTCGCCGCTCGGCATTCCTTGCCAGGCGCCGCCCTGGGGCTATGTCGCCGGTGCCGATCTCAGGACCGGCAAGATCGCCTACAAGCACCGCAACGGCACCGTCTACGACATGACGCCGCTGCCGCTGCCGCTGAAGGTCGGCGTGCCGGGCATCGGCGGGCCGATGATCACCGCCGGCGGCGTCGCCTTCCTGGGGGCCGCAGTCGACGACTACCTGCGCGCCTACGACCTGACATCGGGCAAGCAGCTGTGGCAGGCGCGGCTGCCGGCCGGCGGGCAATCGACGCCGATGACCTATACGGTCGCCGACGGCCGCCAGTTCGTGGTCATCGTCGCCGGCGGCCACGGTTCGGTCGGCACCAAGCCTGGTGACTATGTGATGGCCTACGCGCTGCCGAAGTAGGGGCGACAGGGTAACGCGATCTTTCAGAGGTCGCGCCGCCCCTCATCTGTGCCGGTATCTTTTCCCCACATAGTGACGGGGAAAAGTGCCCGACTGGGCGATGAGGGGCGGGAAATCTTCCGATCGGCCCGTTGTCGATCAGCCAATCCCCAAATGACCCTTCAGGCTGGGCACCGAGCCGAGCACCTTGTTGGTCAGGTCGGGGCCGGCGGCGGCTTCGGCCTGCTGGATCAGCGTCGCGCCGGCCTTCTGGATCTGCGCCATGTCGAGCCCGGATGCCTTGAGCGCGGCGATGCCGTTGATCAGCGCGCCGGCCTTCTCGCCAAGAACGCCGCCGAGCGCGCCCTGCAACGACGACAGAAAACCGCCACCGCCGGCCGGAGCGGCGGCCATGACGTCATATTGATGGGCGAGGTCGTCGGCGCCGGGGATTTTGGCGAAGAACGCCGAGGCGCTGGTGCCTTCCGCCTCGTGTTCGAGCACCGAGAAAATGGTGCCGACGACTTTCTCCGTCGTCGCCTGGTCGAGGCCCGCCTTCTGCGAAACGGTGTTGACGATGTCCTGGACGTTCATGGCGTCACCTCAACCCTGGGTTTTCGTGTTGCGGTTCCGCTCAGTGCGGACCCTGATCAACGATAGTCTGCCTGCATTCACAACTATCGAGCGTAGGGCCAAAGCGGCGGCCCCCGCAAGGACGACCGCGCTGGCGAGGATCGGGGAAGGCATGGTCATGGTCTGGCTTCCTTCTGGGTCTGAGGCACGCGGTCAAGATACCGTAGATAGCCACCTTCCTTCACGATTGTGGCAGCGCCAGCAGGATTTATCGCCAATGACTAAAAAGTGATGACACGGCCGCGCATGGGCACCGGCTTTGCTGCCCGGACGTGGCCGGCGGCATACGCCTGAGGCGATCGACGGCAGCGATGAGTGCTCGACTGGATGATGCCGGCTTGGTCCCTATGTAGCTGGGAATTGAAGCCCGAAGCAGAGGAGCCCATCCATGACGAGACCCGACGCCAAGCCCACCATCACCCAGGCGATGATCGACGCCTATGACGAGTACACGCATCTGACGCTCGATCGCCGCCGGTTCATGGAGCAGTTGACCCGGCTTGCCGGATCAGGTGCGGCGGCGGCGGCGATCGCGCCGCTTCTGGCGGCCAATTCGGCGCAAGCAGGAATCGTCGCCGACAACGATCCGCGCGTGAAGGGCGAGGACATCAGCTACCCCGGCGGCAGCGGCGAGATGAAGGGCTATCTGGTCAAGCCGGCGAACCAGACGGGCAAGCTCGGTACCGTCATCGTCGTGCATGAGAACAGGGGGCTCAACCCGCATATCCGCGATGTGGCGCGGCGCGTGGCGCTGGAAGGCTTCGTGGCGCTGGCGCCGGATTTTCTGTCGCCGCTCGGCGGCACGCCGACCGACGAAGACAGGGCGCGCGACATGTTCGGCAAGCTCGATCCGGCGCAGACCATCGCTGACGGTGTTGCGACCGTCTCTTTCCTCAAGAGCGACAAGGACGGCAACGGCAAGGTCGGCGCTATCGGCTTCTGCTGGGGCGGTGGCATGGTCAACATGCTGGCCGTCAACGCGCCCGATCTCAGTGCCGGCGTTGCCTATTACGGCATGCAGCCGAAGGCCGCCGATATATCCAAGATCAAGGCGGCCTTGCTGCTGCACTATGGCGGACTCGACGAGCGCATCAATGCCGGCATCGACGCCTTCAAGAAGGAACTCGACGCGGCGCATGTCGACTACACGGTCTATGTTTATGAAGGCGCCAACCACGCCTTCAACAACGATACGTCGGCGGCGCGCTACGACAAGAAGGCGGCTGACCTCGCCTGGGGCAGAACGATCGCCTTCCTTCGGGAAAAACTGAAATGACTTCAGCTGTCATGCCGCCGGCGCCCAGGCGGTTTCGAAGGCCGGCGACAGGGTGAAGCCGGCCGGCCGCGCCGAAACGGGGGGCGGGCGGCGCACGCCTTCCTGCAGGTACCGCAACGCCGACGTCAGCCCGTTCATCGTGTAAGGCTTGGCTATGACGCCGATCGCGCCGGCGAAATGATCGGGGATGCGCTTCGGATTGGCGGTCATGAACACCACCGTCGAACTCTTCCTTTCGCCTATGTACTTGGCCACGTCGATGCCGGACGGCCCGTCACTCAGATGGATGTCGACGAAGACGATGTCGGCTTCGGTCGCATCCGCCATGGCCATGGCTTCCGTCGAAGAGGTCGCCCAGCCGACGACGCTGTGGCCGGCGTCCTCGACAAGGCTCTCCAGCTCCATTGCCAGCAGCGCTTCGTCCTCGATGATCAGGACCTTGAGCGGCTCAATCATGACACATTCCCTTTTTCCTGAGGTTCGTTCGGGATCGAGATAACGACCTTCGTGCCGGGGCCGGTGTCGCGCCATTCGATCTCGGCATGCAACTGGCGGGCGAGCGATTTGATCAGCCGCATGCCGAACGAGGCATCGCCGTTGGCGTCGGCCATGCCGACGCCGTCGTCCGACACCTCGATATTCAAATGGCCGTCGGGCTGGCTCATTTTGATGCCCAGGCGGCCGGCCGACATTCCGTCGGGCTTGGACTTGAAGGCATGCTTGAGAGCATTGGTGACGAGTTCGTTGACCATCAGAGCGACGGGCGTTGCCTTTTCCGCGGAAATGACGATCGGTTCCAGGTCGAGAGCCGGACTGATCTCAGAGCGCCCCGACGCCGTCAGCAGGTCTGTCACCAGATCCTTGGCGAAATCCGCCACATCGAACTTGCTGACGTCCTTCGACTGATAAAGCCGCCGATGCACGGTGCTCAGGGCTTCGATGCGCTCCAGCATGGTGGTCAACGAACGCCTGATCGCTTCGTCCCGTATGGTCCGCCGCTGCATAATGATGAGGGAAGAGATCATCTGCAGGTTGTTTTTCACCCGGTGATCCACCTCATGCAGCAAGGTGGTCTGCGCCTCGAGGGCGGCTTCCAGTTCCGCGGTGCGTTCCTTCACCGCCTTTTCGAAGCGGTCCTTGTCCGCGTTAATGCGACTCTCCGATTGTTTGCGATCCGAGACGTCGAGCTGCGATGCGAAAAAGAACTGCAAATCGCCTTTGTCGTTCGAAACGGGGCTGATGTAGAGCGCGTTCCAGAAGGTCGAGCCGTCCTTGCGGTAGTTCAGGATATCGACGCTGACATCGGTTTCATCCTCGATCGCCGCGCGTATCTGTTCGACAGCGGCCTTGTCGGTCTTCGGTCCCTGCAGGAAGCGGCAGTTCCTGCCCAGAACCTCATGACGCTCATATCCGGTCAGTCGCAGGAAAGCGTCATTGGCGAACACGATAGGATTGTCCTGCTGTCGGGGATCGGTAATGATCATCGACATGCGGGTGGCGCGGATAGCCGCCGCGAACGGATCGCCCTTGCCGTGCTCGACATGCAGATCGTCCGTCATGTGCCATGCGTCGGCAGGCTCCCTGGTCCGTTTCCATTCCATTCTGTCACTCCAAGCCATTTTCGCGGGTGACAACGGATCAGACGCCGATTTGGTTCAATCTTGAGCCTTCCTGTCGCAGTTCGTACCTAGAATCAGGCCTCCGGAGTTAGCCGGCCGATGCCGGCTTGTGGAAGGCGACGCCGGCGACCACCAGCGCAATGCCGAGGCAATCGATAAAACTCGGAATCTGGCGCAGCACGACGACGCCGATCAGCGTCGCGGTGACCGGCAGCAGCGACAGCATCAGCGCGAAGCTCGCGCGTGGCAGCCGCGACATGGCGAGCTGGTCGCAGATGTAAGGAATGACCGACGAGCAGATGCCGACGCCGATGGCGGCGAGCAGCAGCGGCAGTGAGAAAAAGGCCGGCAGCGCATCGGTGAAGCCGATCGGCAGCACGACGATGAAGGCGATCGCCATGGCAGCACCCAGGCCGGCGATGCCGCTGCCGGCGCCTGAAGCGGCGACGCGATGGCCGAGTACGATGTAACCGACAAACAGCGCCCCGTTGAGGATGGCCCAGAACAGCCCGATGGGATCGTCGGACCATCTGACATCGATGAGCAGCAAGGTGCCGGCGACGGCGATGGCAAGGGCGGCGAGATTGCGCGTGCTCCTGAGGCCGATCGCCGCGACGCCGATGATGCCGACGAATTCGATCGCCGCCACCAGCGAGATCGGCAGTCGGTCGAGCGCCAGGTAGAACGAACAGTTCATCACCGCCAGACAGGCGCCGAAGGCCAGCAACAGCAGCCGCGTCGTGCGATCGGCGCGTGCGAAGCTTCGCCATGGACGGGTCAGGGGTGCGAAGATGAGTGCTGCCGTGGCGATGCGCAGCCACGCCATGCCGAGCACGCCGACATGCGGGAAAAGCAGCACGGCGAAGGCCGGCCCGAGATAGTGGAAGACGGCGCTGACGCCGAACCAGACATGCGGCGGCAGTTTTTCCGTCAGCTTGCCCAGCGTGAAGTTGCCCGGGGCAGGGGTCGCCGCGAGAGCTTGCGTTTGATCATCCATCGGATCAGTATCGCAGGCAGATTTGCCTATTTATATAGATGATGATTAGCTCTTTCGGCTATCTTTCTCCCGGAATAAAGGAGTTTTCCATGAAGCGCCTTCGAACTGAAAGCGCCGATCTCGATGCCGCCGACATGAAGATCCTGCGCCTGCTGGAAAAGGACGCGCGCACCAGCACGGCGGAGCTGGCACGCTCGGTGGGCCTGTCGGCACCGAGTGTGGCTGAGCGCATCAAGCGGCTGCAGGAAAGCGGCGTCATCGAGGCCTATTCGGTCAGGATCAACCCGACGGCACTCGGCCTGCCGCTGTCGGCATGGCTGCGCATCCGGCCAGTGCCGGGGCAGTTGGCCGTCGTGGCCGAGATCATCCGCGAACTGCCGGAGATCGTGCAATGCGACCGCGTAACCGGAGAGGATTGTTTCATCGCGCTGGCGCATGTCGGGTCGGTGGTCGACCTCGAGCGGGTGATCGACCGCATCATTCCCTACGCGATGACCAACACGGCTATCATCCAGTCCTCGCCGGTGGTGGCGCGTTCGGCCCTGGCGGCGTTGAGGCGCCAGGCTTGACTTGCGGGGATTGTTCCGTTCGAGGACCTTATGCGTGGCCGCGCTTCATGCGCGCCTGTTTCAGGATGGCGCGCCAGCGGATCATGTCGAACGGGATCGGCTCGTTGTTGTTGGCGATGTGGAAGATCTCATTGTTGACGTTCTTGAGCGAGCGCCAGAAATCGTAGTCGGTGATGCGCGGATCGGCAGCCAACCTGTCCACCTCGACCTTGATGTCGGTTTTCATGCACTTTCCTCGAACCGGCGCCGCGCCGCCCGTGTCGCTACCTCGATGCAGATCGTTTT
>NZ_RZPW01000450.1:0-5220 GCF_003998455.1 Mesorhizobium sp. M7A.F.Ca.CA.001.08.2.1
ACACCATCCTCATCGCGTTGCTGCCGTCGATCGTCATGCTGGTCGGGTCGACGTTGCTGCTCGGCTGGTTCTGGCCGTTGATGGGTGCGGTCGTTGCTGCCGGTTCGGTGCTGTTCATCACGGTGACGGCGCTGCTGTCACTTGGCTATGTCGCGCCGGCGGCAAGGCTCGCCAACACCTGGGATACCCGCCTCGGCGGCTCGCTGGCCGACGCGGTCAGCTGCAACGCCGTGGTCAAGGGCTTTGGCGCCGAAGAGCGCGAAGAACGCCGCCTGGCCGAGGTCGTCGCCAAATGGCGTGCGCGTACACGGCGCACCTGGGTGCGCGGCACCATCAACGGCACCACGCAAGGGGTGCTGCTGCTGGTCATGCGCGCTGCGGTGATCGGCCTGGCGCTGATGCTGTGGTCGTGGGGGCAGGCGAGCGCCGGCGACGTTGCGTTCGTGCTAACCTCGCTCTTCGTGCTGCAGGGCTATCTCAGGGACATCGGCACGCATATCCGCAACCTGCAGCGCTCCATCAACGATATGGAAGAGCTGGTCGATTTCCAGTCCGAACCGCTCGGCATCGAGGACCGGCCAGGTGCCAAGCCGATCCGGATCACCGAAGGACGGATCAGCTTCGACAACGTCACCTTTCACTATGGCCATCACCGATCCGCGCTTTACCGCGACTTTTCGGTCGATATCGCGCCGGGTGAGCGCGTCGGGCTGGTCGGCCATTCGGGGTCGGGCAAGACGACCTTCGTCAAGCTTATCCAGCGGCTCTATGACGTGAACGCGGGGAAAATCCTGGTCGACGGTCAGGACATCTCGCAGGTGGCGCAAGCCTCGCTGCGCGGGCAGATCGCCATCGTTCAGCAGGAACCGATCCTGTTCCACCGGTCGCTGGCCGAAAACATCGCCTATGCCAGGCCGAGTGCGTCGCAGGAGGAGATCGAGCATGCCGCGAAGCTGGCGAGTGCGCATGACTTCATCACCAACCTGCCAAAGGGCTACGGTACACTGGTCGGCGAACGCGGCGTGAAACTGTCGGGTGGCGAGCGTCAGCGCGTGGCGATCGCGCGCGCCTTCCTTGCCGATGCGCGCATCCTGATCCTCGACGAGGCGACATCGAGCCTCGATTCGGAATCGGAGGTGCTGATCCAGCAGGCGATGGAGCGGCTGATGGTCGGCCGCACCACGCTGGTCATCGCGCACCGGCTTTCGACAGTGCGGGCGCTCGACAGGCTGCTGGTCTTCGATCGCGGCAACATCGTCGAGGAAGGCTCGCATGACGAACTGATCCGGCTGAAAGGCGGCATCTACCGCCGTCTGTTCGAACGCCAGGCGCTCGAACTGACCAAGGGACTTGTCAGCTGATTAGAGGCGGCCTCCAGCTTCGGCCGGAGGCCGCCTCTGTCAGGCACGGTCAGCCCAGCGGGCTGGAGCAGGAGATGCGATCGCAGGGAGGCAGTCGACCCGTCGATCAGCGCCGTGATGCTGGCCGACTTGATTTGCCTGTGAAGTCCTGTCCGGATAGTAAGTCTTGGGACCTCTGTTCATCATATTGACCGAGATACGTTGTTTCTACCATTGGTTGATATATATCCGATGGAGGCAACCCACGGACGTTCTTCACGATGCATCTTTCTGCGAATGCCGAGGAAAAGTTGGCTGCGCCGTCAGTGCTGGAATCTCAGCATGGCTCGGTTCGGCCGCTTGCTGCCGAAGATCTCGAGCGCGTCGCCGCACTCTTCCTGACGAAGTTTCGCCGGCGGCGCCGTCACCTCCTCGATCGCGCTATCGCCGAAACGGCCGCGTATATGAGAGAGATTTATCTCGACCCTGCCGGCCAGTCCGGTGAAAGCAACGCTCTTGTCCAGATCAACCGGCAGGGTCGCCTGGGTGGGTTCCTCGGCGTTTTGAAAGCCCGCTACGAGCTCAATGGTGCGCCATTGAATGCGGCGATCATCGGGCCGCTCATGGCCGACCCCGGCACCGATGACGGCTCGGCCGGACCGCAATTGCTGCGGGCATTGCATCAAGGCGAATTCGATCTGCAGCTGACCGATTCGGCCAACCGGACATCCTTGGCCTTCGCGCGCCCGATGAAGTATCAACTCCTGCCGGTGCATTGTCTGGGATGGACATATGTTTTCCGGCCGGCGGGAATGGCCGCCGCCGCACTGCACCGTAAATGGCCCGGCCTGCCTCACCTTGTACTCGACCCCTTTGCGCGAGCATTCGATGCTCTTGCGAAAAGAAGGTTCGAGCCCCCCGTCCAGCATTCATCGTCGCATCGCACCCACCGTGAGCCGATCAATGCCGTGCAATTTGCCGAGGAACTGCCGACCCTCCTGTCTGGTTACGCTCTTCGGCCGAGTTGGAAGGATGGGGAGCTGCCACGGCTGCTTGCACTGGCGGCCGAGAAGCGGGCCGACGGCCCCCTTCATTTCGGTGGGATCTACGACGAAACGGGCAAAATGCTCGGTTGTTATGCCTTCTATGGTCAAGCCGGCGACATGGCGAACCTGTTGCAAATCCAGGCATTCGGATCGCATTGGGGCGCGACGCTGGATGCGCTTGTCGCCGCCGCATGGGAGATGGGCTGCGTGGGCATCACCGGGCAGACGCAGACCAGATTCATATCCCAACTCTTTGGCTACAAGAATGTCTTCTTCCGCTATGCCGGGGGAACGATGGTCCGCTCGCGGATCGCCGAGGTCACGGAAGCGGTCCGCTCCGGCGACATCTTTATCGGTGGATTGGTGGGCGACCGCTGGACCCGCCTCAGTTCCGATGATTTCGGCCGCTGATCGCCTTCAACCGGTGGTCGGCCCCAGCGGCTGGCAGCGCTCGGTTACAAAGGCCGCCTGCGGACTGGGTGCCTCCTGAGGCGTCCAACGCCCGGTCTTTTCATTCCAGCCGCCATGTTCTATGTCTGCCGGGCAGCGCGGGGGCGCGTCTTGTCAATCGTAAAAGCATCCGGTACGCCCCGCTCATGACAGTTACCGTTCGTTTCGCCCCTTCGCCGACCGGCCGCATCCATATCGGCAATGCGCGCACGGCTCTGTTCAACTGGCTGTTCGCCGTGAACAACAAGGGTCGCTTCATCCAGCGCTTCGACGACACCGACATTGCGCGCTCGAAGCAGGAGTTTTCCGACGCCATCCTCTACGACCTGCATTGGTTGGGCATTTTTCCCGACGCCACCGAGTACCAGTCGCGGCGCTTCGAAGTCTATGACGCGGCGGTCGAGAGGCTGAAGGCGGCAGGCGTTCTCTATGCCTGCTACGAAACGCCGGAGGAGCTGGATCTCAGGCGCAAGGTGCGCCGCACGCGCGGTCTGCCGCCGGTCTATGGCCGCGAGGCGTTGACCCTGACGCACGAACAGATCGCCGAATACCAGACCGATGGCCGCCGGCCGCACTGGCGTTTTCTCCTGCCCAATTTCTCAGACGATCCACAACAGCCGGAACGCACTGAAATCCACTGGAACGACTTGGTGCGCGGTGAGGAAACCGTCGATCTGGCCTCGCTTTCCGACCCGGTCCTGGTGCGCGAGGACGGCACCTATCTCTATACGCTGCCTTCCGTGGTCGACGACATCGAGATGGGCGTCAGCCATGTCATCCGCGGCGACGACCATGTCACCAACACCGGCGTGCAGATCGCCCTGTTCCAGGCACTGGCTGCCACGCCGCCAGTGTTCGGCCACCACAATCTCCTGACCACCGCATCGGGCGAGGGCTTGTCGAAGCGCACCGGCGCGCTCTCCATCGAAAGCCTGCGCGAGGACGGGATCGAGCCGATGGCCGTCGCATCATTGGCGGTCCTGGTAGGCACTTCGGAGAATGTCGCGGCGATGCCGACGATGGGCGAACTCGCCGAACGCTTCGATCCGGCGGCGACATCGAAATCCGCGGCCAAGTTCGATCCGGACGAGCTGTTCGTGCTCAACCGGTCGCTGCTGCACCACATGCCGTTCAGCGAGGCACAAGACCGTCTGATCGTGCTCGGCGTCTCCGGCGAGCAGGCCGAACCGTTCTGGCTGGCGGTGCGCGGCAATCTCGACAGGCTGGCCGATGCGGTCAACTGGTGGCGCATCCTGCGCGAAGGACCGCAGGAGAAGCCGGAATTTTCCGATGACGACCGCGACTTTCTTCGACAGGCATTCGACCTGCTGCCGGAGGAACCCTGGACCGCGACGATCTGGAAGGACTGGACGGGCAAGATCAGGGAAGCGACCGGCCGCAAGGGCAAGGCGTTGTTCATGCCGCTCAGGACAGCCCTTACCGGACTGCCTTCGGGGCCGGAGCTTGCAGATCTATTGCCGCTGATGGGTCGGGAAGGAACGTTGGCCCGACGACCCTGACCTTGCGCTGTTCCGGCGGCAGCGCGGACACGGGCGACGTCACCGGCCTGGCGGAAAGCCGCTTGATCGCCTCGCGGTCGAGCCCACCTTCCAGATTGGCCAGCGTTTCGGGATCGGCGCCCGGATCAGGTTTTGCAACCGGGACTGGAATGAATGATGACGCGTCTGTCTCTGGCTGCGATTGCACCGGATTCGGCGGATTGCCGGCAATGATCTGGAAGCCCTGCGCAGCGGCGTTGCAGCCGCAAGCCGGCGGCCGCGACATGCCGGGCCGCTTGTAGAGATAGGCGGTCGGCAATTCGCTGTAAGGTCGGCCGGTGACAGATGACATCATCGACGCCGAATCGTCGTCCATGCCGCGCGAATAGAAAACCTGCATCTCGGTGCCGGGGCAGCTCGATTCGCAATTCTTCTGGTCGCGTTCGAAATCGCCTGCCGAGGCCGAGTTCGACATAGGGAAAAAGTAGCCGTCGCAGGTGCGCACACAGGACGTGTGGAATTCGCCACCGACGCTCGGAAAATCCGGTACGCCGGGCTGGTTGAGCACACGGCGGACATTGCGCTCCTCGCTGGGATCGTCGGGCTGGTTGGGTTCATCAAGCATATCGAGCTGCTTGCTGTTGCCGCCGAAGAGCTGATCGAACAGGTTTGCGCTGCCGCCGTCGCGGTTCGCTTCCTGCAAAGGCGCACGCCGAGGCGCAACGGTGTCGCCGCGGCAGCCATTGGCGTCGAGCGCCGCCAGGATGCGTCCGCGATCGCGGCGAGAGCCACCGCCAGCCAGCCGCTCGCGCTTGTTTTGCAAGGCGTCGAGATTGGCATTCATGCGGTCGATGGTGGCGTTGAGCCCGGCGCATTGATTGAGGT
>NZ_RZPW01000451.1:0-5211 GCF_003998455.1 Mesorhizobium sp. M7A.F.Ca.CA.001.08.2.1
GGGTAGTGCTCTCCGGTCGAGGATTTCATGATTGGCCCACGCGCACCGTGTCCTGCGCCGGTGTTCAGGTCATCGTTGGCCCAGAACTGTTTTCAATTCATTAAACCTTCACTGCGGAGACTTCCGAAATCAGAGATTTGCTTCGCAAGGTGCTGTGGCCTGCAAGCATCCGGAGCCAAACACGACTGAAGCGTGCCGCGTCTGAGCGGATCACTTCTGGGCGGATCACTTCTGGGCGACGGTCAGCCCGATCTCCACGGCCACCAGTTCCTGCAACCGCCACAGATTGCGGTCGCGGATGCCGCAGGCTTCGAGGTGGCGGATCGTCTCGAAAAGATATTGCGCGCCCGAGCCCCAATGTCCGACGGCGGTGGCCAGCGTCGCCGCGATCGCCTGGTTGTCGAGCTTGCCTGCATAACGCGGATTGGCGGGATCGGAGCGCGCGATACGGACCCCGTTCGGTCCTGACCTGCAGCCAGCGCGGCACGTTGACGGCGGGCAGGATGGTCATTTCGCGGCGCAGCAGCGCTTCGAGGTTAGCCGCCACCGGCTCCGCGATCTCGAACACCATGCCCTGGCACTGGCCGCCGCGATCGAGCGCCATCATCAAGCCGGGCTGCTCGATCGTGCCGCGAAAACGCTGCACCGTAAAGCAGAACGAACGATGCCAGCCGCTGGCCACCGCGCGTTCTCCGCCCCTCACCTCGCCGGCGGGCTTCCACAGCAGCGAGCCATAGGCAAATAGTTTCAGCGGCCCGGCCGGAGCGTCGGCCAGCACCTCTTCGCGGATGCGCGCATAGTCGGCATCGGTCATGTGAACCATGCCCGGCGTCGGCCCGGCATCCTCGACAGCACGCATGGTGTGGGCGATGAGGTCCTCGGTCAGAGCCATCGGCGCTTTGCGCGGCGCGGACGTGCGCGGTGCGGTGGAAATTGGCTTGTTCATGTTCGTGCCCCGGCCATCGTCGCCATGTTGCCCAGGGACCGGAGATTCTCAAGGGCCGGCCGGACTCAAGACCTGAACGGTTGCGGCCAACCGCCTGAAAGCATTCGTAAGTATCGACTAACGCCCCGGCGCAGCACTCAGTTCGCTGCGCCGCCAGGCCGCCGGCGAAATTCCCACCGAACGCTTGAACTCGCGTCCGAAATGATAGACGTCGCAAAAGCCGCAGGCCTCGGCAACCTCGGCCAGCGGCTGGTCGCCCTGCACCAGCAGCGATTGCGCCTGCATCAGCCGCTCGCGTATCAGCCATTGGTGGGGGCTCGTGCGCAGATGTTTCTGGAACAACCGCCTTATCTGTGAGGCGCCGAGGCCGGTGACGGTGGCAAGGTCGGGAGCCGTCCAGGCGGAGCCGGGCGCGGCGCGCATGGCGTCGAGCGCTGAAGCAAGCGGCTTCGGCAGATCGTCATTGCCGGCGCCGTTCACCGCACGGTCGACCAGAAGCAGGAATTCGGCGACCAGTTGGTTGAGGCGCAGGTCGAGCCCGGCGTCACGTCGCCGCAGCGCCGCGAACAACCGCTCGAACCACGGCGCCGGGCCGGTGCCTTCCGTGAACACGGTCCGCAATATCCCTTCGCCGAACAATTTGCGCCGCAGGATGGCCGGATCGGGCCCGTCGAGCCTGAACCAGAGCAGGGTCCAGGGATCGGCCGGATCGGCCGCGTGCACATGCGGCGCCTCGTTGGCCATCCACACCAGCTGGTTCGCGCGCACCTCCAGCCTTTGCCCCAGCGTCTCCACGAAACCCCGGCCCGACAGGCAATAGAGGATGTCCTGGCCGGGATAGACGGGCCGCTCGATGCGATAATCGGGCGCCGCGGCAACCTTGCCGGCGCGCAGCACGCTGAACGCCGTGCGCGTCCATCCGGCCGCCGGCACATAGTGGAAACTCTCGAAAACCGATGTCTTTCCTTGCATGCGCGTTTTATACAAAGAGAGTGCCTTGCTGTCCATTTTGTTTGCTGCCAGGCGCCGCTATGGTCGCTCTCAAGAGGATGGGATCTCGGCAAGCAATGGCCGGATCCCTCGAGTTTTGCGGGCTTACCAGGCGCCTTGCGCCGGCGGCGGCCCCGAAAGACCAGGGAGGCAGGACGATGTTGGCGATGACCAAGCAGGAAACCGAGCTCTACGCCCGCGACGGGTACATTATCCGCAGGGGGCTGCTCAGCGTCGCGGAAGTGGACGATTTCCGCGACCACGCCCGCAAGCAGCTCGAGGCCGAGAACAAGAGCGGCGCCGTGATGGCCAAGGGCGACAAGGAAGGCAAGACCACTCTTCTCAAGATGTGGACCAAGGCCGAAGACGACAAATACGGTCTTCTGGCCCGCGACGAGCGCATGGTCGATCTGGCCGAGGCCGCCGTCGGCAAGCCGATCTACCTCTACAGCCACAAGATGACGATGAAGCAGCCCAACGAGGGCGGCGCCTGGGAATGGCACCAGGATTTCGGCTACTGGTACAATTACGGCTGCCTGGCACCGGAGATGATGAGCATCTATGTCGCGCTCGATAAGGCGACCCGCGAGAACGGCTGCCTGCAGGTGCTGAAAGGCACGCACAAGCTCGGCCGCCTCAACCATATCAGGGAGAACGACCAGACAAATGTCGAGCAGGAACATCTGGACGCGGCGCTGAAGCGCTTCGAGCACATCTATGTCGAGATGGAAGCCGGCGACGCGCTGATCTTCGACGGTAATCTGTTGCACCGCTCCGATGCCAACCGTTCGGACACCTATCGCTGGGGCTACATCTGTTCCTACAACGCCGTCGAGAACGCGCCGTTCAAGAAGGTGCGCGACTACGGAAATTACGACGAGATGCACAAGGTGCCGGCGGGCTCCTTCCGCGAGGCGTCCTGACGCCACAAATACAGGGTATGGGCGGCGATGCCCGCACCCGGCCATGATCCGGCGAGCCGAACCGGCTTTTCGAAAAATCATGACCGAACAGGGAGATAGCGCCTGATCCTGAATCAGTTCGGGACCGGCCCTGAAGCAGCGGCCCGCGCACGAGCTCGGCTCGGGTCGATGAAAACGGAGGAGTGGCCACGCTGGTGAGGACCGGCGGGCCACGCGCAGGGAGGATACTATATGGCCGATGCGGTCAGGACCGGCGCGCGCGCGCCAGCCACGGACCGATTCACGATGGCGCGGCTGTTGCGGGCGCGCGAGGCGGGCGTGTTCATCGCGCTGCTCGTGCTGTGCCTGTTCCTGTCCTTCGCCACCGATGGATTCCTGACATCGCTGAACCTGCTCAATGTCGGACGCCAGATCTCGTTGCTCGGGATCATGGCGGTCGGCATGACGTTCGTGCTGATCGCCGGCGAGGTCGACCTGTCGGTCGGCTCGACCTATGCGTTCTCAGGTCTCGCCACCGGTATGCTGATCATTGCCGGCTGGGCGCTGCTGCCGGCGATCGGAGTCGGCCTGATGACCGGCGTCGCCATCGGCCTCATCAATGGCGTGCTCTCCACCTATGGCCGCCTGCCCTCGCTGATCGCGACGCTGGGCATGCTCTCCATCGTGCGGGGTGCCGCCCTCATCTTGACCAACGGCCAGCCGGTGACGGTCAATGCCCGCAACGGCGCACTGCCCGACGTGCTGCAGACCTTCTCCTTCATCGGCCAAGGCTATCTGTTCACCATCATCCCGATGCAGCTGGTGTTCTTCGTCATCGTCGCGGTGCTGGCCTGGATCGTGCTGTCTTTCTCCAATTTCGGCTTCCGCGTCTACGCCGTCGGCGGCAGCGCCAAGGCCGCACGTGTCTCCGGCATCTCCGTCAACAAGGTCAAGATATCAGCCTTCATCCTGATGGGCGTGCTCGCCGCCGTCGCCGGCATTCTGGGCCTCGCCTTCCTGCCCTCCAGCCAGGCTGGGCGCACCGGGCTCGGCCTGGAGCTCGACGTCATCGCCGCCACCATCGTCGGCGGCGCCTCGCTGTCGGGCGGTGAAGGTACCATCCTCGGCACCATTCTGGGCGTGCTGATCATCGGCGTCATGCGCAACGGCCTGGTGCTGTTGGGCGTATCGCCCTTCGTGCAGGAACTGATGATCGGCCTGGTCATCATCATCGCGGTCGGCATCGACAAATGGAGCACGCGCCGAACGGGTTGATCGCAAAAACAGAAGCAACCAGAACCAAAAAGGGAGGACTATCCATGAACATCAGACACGTCATTCTCGCAGCCACGCTCGGTCTGTTTCCCCTGTCGGCCCACGCCGAATCCAAGCTCGCCGATTTCGCCCTGGCGCCGCGCATCAAGGCCAAGATCGATGCTGGGCAGCCGCTCGACATCTACGTTTCCTACCATGACGTCTCCAACGAATTCGCGCCGTTCATGAAGGCCGGCGTCGAGCGCGCCGCCAAGGAGGACAAGGTTGGCGCCCAGTTCATCGGCCCGGTCGGCGCCGATGCCGACGGCCAGATCTCGGAGATCGAGACGCTGATGGGCAAGATGGACGGGCTGGCGATCTCCTCCGTCTCCACCGACGCGCTGGCGCCGGTGATCGACCGCGTCATCGCCGCCGGCATCCCGGTCGTCACCTTCAACACCGACAATCCGGAGAGCAAGCGCCTCGCCTTCGCCGGCCAGGACCTCGTCCAGTCCGGCCGCGAGGCCGGCAAGCTGATGGCCAAGGTGCTGGGCGGCAAGGGCAAGGTGATGATCACCACCATCGACGCTGCCGCGCAATGGTCGCTCGACCGCGAGAAGGGCGCGCGCGAGGCGCTGAAGGCCGAGCCCGGCATCGAGGTCGTCTCGACGCTCAACACCGGCACCGACCCGCAGAAGATCTATGCGGCGATCGAGAACGCCATGCTCGCCAATCCGTCGATCTCCGGCGTCCTGTCGCTCGAATGCTGCTCGACGCCGGCCGCCGGCACCTGGGTGGAACGCAACAAGGCCGCCGACAAGGTCAAGGTGGTCGGCTTCGACCTGCTCGACCAGACGGTGCAACTGGTCCAGGACGGCAATGTCGATGCCACGATCGACCAGGCGCCCGAAAAGCAGGGCTTTGCCGCGGTCGACCTGATCGTGCAGTTCCTCAGCGGCAAGCCGATCGACAATGTCGACACCGGCGTCGGCATCTACACCAAGGAAAACATCGCCGAGGTGGCTAAGAAGTAACAAGCCAGCCCTGCGGGGTCGCCGGCCTTGGGCCGGCGGACCTGCTTGGCCAGCCCGCCAATGACAGAGCAACAGACCCCCGCCC
>NZ_RZPW01000452.1:0-5195 GCF_003998455.1 Mesorhizobium sp. M7A.F.Ca.CA.001.08.2.1
TCGGCCTCGCCTGCGCCCAGGCACTGGCGGATGCCGGCTTCGATATTCTGGTCGCCGACCTTGCCGAAACAGCCGCCGACGGACTTGCCCCCGACATCGCCAAGCGTGGCGCAAAATTCGCCTATGTCAGGTGCGACATCGCGGACCTCGACACCCATACAGCACTTGTCGATGCCACGATGCGCGCCTTCGGCCGCATCGACTGCCTGGTCAACAATGCCGGCGTCGGCGCCGTGGTGCGCGGTGACCTCTTGGACCTCAAGCCGGAGAATTTCGACCGCACGCTGGGCATCAACCTGCGCGGCACCGTCTTCCTCAGCCAGGCTGTCGCCAAGGCGATGCTGGCTGCGCCAGGCGATCAGAGATCCATCATCACCATCACCTCGGTCAGTGCTGAAATGGCGTCGCCGGAACGGCCGGACTACTGCATCTCGAAGGCCGGGCTTTCGATGTGGGTGAAGAACCTGGCGTTGCGGCTTGCGCCTGAAAACATCGGCGTCTTCGAAGTCCGGCCCGGCATCATCCGCACCGACATGACCTCAGGCGTGACCGCCAAATATGACGCCCTTATCGACGGCGGCCTGGTTCCGGCCAAACGCTGGGGCGAAGCATCGGACATCGGCGCGGTGGTGGCGACGCTCGCCGGCGGCAAGCTCGGCTTTTCGACCGGCTCGATCATCAATGTCGACGGCGCGCTCTCGGTGCCACGGCTATGAATGGATCAGGAAATGACTGACTATATCATCGTGGGCGCCGGTCCTGCCGGCTGCGTTATGGCCAACCGGCTGAGCGAAGATCCCAGCAATTCGGTCCTGCTGCTGGAAGCCGGCGGCAAGGACTGGCACCCCTACATCCACATGCCGGCGGGCTTCGCCAAGATGACCAAAGGCATTGCTTCCTGGGGTTGGTCGACCGTGCCGCAAAAGCACATGAAGGACCGCGTCTTCTGGTACACGCAGGCCAAGGTCGTCGGCGGCGGCTCGTCCATCAACGCCCAGATCTACACGCGCGGCAATGCCCGCGACTACGACGCCTGGGAGAAGGAAGAGGGCCTCGCCGGCTGGGGCTATCGCGACGTGCTGCCCTATTTCAAGCGCGCCGAAAACAACCAGCGCTACGCCAACGACTTTCATGGCGACCAGGGCCCGCTCGGCGTGTCCAACCCGATTTCGCCGCTGCCTATCTGCGAGGCCTATTTCCGTGCCGGCCAGGAGATGGGCATCCCCTTCAACCCGGACTTCAACGGCGCTGCCCAGGAAGGCGTCGGCTACTACCAGCTGACCCAGAAGGATGCCCGGCGCTCGTCCGCTTCAGTCGCCTATTTGAAGCCGATCCGCGCCCGCAAGAATCTGACCGTCCGAACCGATGTGCTGGTGACGCGCATCGTCGTCGAGAACGGTCGCGCTATCGGCGTCGAGGTGGTCGACAGGCCGGGCGGCGAGAAGAAAATCCTGCGCGCCGAACGCGAGGTGATCGTCTCGTCCGGCGCCATCGGCTCGCCGAAGCTCCTGATGCAGTCGGGGATCGGCCCCGCAGACCATCTGAAGTCGGTCGGCGTGACGCCGGTGCATGACCTGCCCGGCGTCGGCTCCAACATGCAGGACCATCTCGATTTGTTCGTCATCGCCGAATGCACCGGCGATCACACCTATGACAACTACGCCAAGCTGCACCGCACGGCCTGGGCCGGTCTGCAATATCTGCTGCTGAAGAAAGGCCCGGTGGCCTCCAGCCTGTTCGAGACCGGCGGCTTCTGGTACGCCGACCCGACCGCCGCCTCGCCCGACATTCAGTTCCATCTCGGCTTGGGATCCGGCATCGAGGCCGGCGTCGAGAAGCTGAACAATCCAGGTGTCACCCTGAACTCGGCCTTCCTGCGGCCGCGCTCACGCGGCACGGTGCGGCTGAAGAGTGCCGACCCGTCCGACCACCCGCTGATCGATCCGAACTACTGGTCCGATCCCTATGACCGCGCCATGTCGATCAAGGGGCTGCGACTGGCGCGCCAGATCATGCGACAGAAGGCGCTTGCCCCTTACGTGCTGCGCGAAGTGCTGCCCGGGCCGTCGCTCGCCAGCGACGACGAGCTGTTCGACTATGCCTGCCGCACCTCCAAAACCGACCATCACCCGGTTGGCACCTGCCGCATGGGCCATGACGACATGGCCGTGGTGACACCGGATCTGCGGTTGCGCGGCATCGAGGGCCTGCGCGTTTGCGACGCCTCGGTGATGCCGTGCGTGCCTTCATCCAACACCAATGCGCCGACAATAATGGTCGGTGAAAAAGGAGCCGATCTGGTCCTCGGCCGCGAGCCGCTGCCGCCGGCGGTGTTTTCCGGAAACCGGGCTGCTTAGCCGCTGAGGAGCAAGACATGATCAGGCACTGTGTTTTCGCTAGATTTCGCAATGATGTCGCCGCTACCGAGCGCACGGCGGTCCATGCCGATCTCGAGGCGCTGCGACAGCTGATCGACGGCATGGACGCCGTAAAATTCAGCGCCAATGTCAGCCCGGAGCCGTTCGCACGCGGCTTCACCCATGGCTTCACCATCGACTTCCGCGATGCTGCCGCGCGCGATGCCTATCTTGTGCATGAAGCGCACCAGCGCGCCGGCGCACGCCTGGTCGCTGCCCTGGAAGGCGGCACGGACGGGCTGATGGTGTTTGATCTCGAAATCTAGACTCACCATCAAGCCACGATCGAGTTCATCGACAGATGGCACCGGTCGCTCCTCATTGCACCTCAGCGGGCGTTCGATCAAATGAGCCGCGCGAAAAAGTGACCACCGGTCTTCCCTGAACTGGCTGATAATTCCTCACATCGATGATAGTGGAGGAGGAAGATTTGCCCCTTAATTCGCAGCAGAAGAAGACCGTCCTCGCCTCGTTCCTGGGCTGGACGCTCGATGCTTTCGATTTCTTCCTTCTGACATTCCTGCTCACCGATATCGCGACCGAATTCCACGCCGACGTGCCCGCGGTCTCCAAGGCGCTGTTCCTGACCTTGGCCACACGCTTCATCGGCGCGTTCTTCTTCGGCATGCTTGCCGACAAATACGGGCGCAAGCCGATCCTCATGCTCAACATCGTGAGCTATTCGGTGATCGGCGCGCTGGCCGCCTTCTCGCCCAATCTCGGCATCTTCCTCGCCCTGCGTGCGCTGTTCGGCATCGCCATGGGCGGCGAATGGGGGCTTGGCAGTTCGCTGGCCATGGAATCCATTCCGCCGAGCGCACGCGGCATGGTCTCCGGCATCCTGCAATGCGGCTATCCGGCCGGCTATCTGCTGGCGGCGGTGGTCTATGGCCTGCTCTATCAGCAGACGATCGGCGGCTACACGATCGGCTGGCGCGCCATGTTCCTGCTCAGCTTCGTGCCGGCGCTGATTGTGCTGTTCATCCGCTCGCATGTGCCGGAATCGCCGGCCTTCGTCGAAGCGCAGAAGACGGCTCGACCGGGCATGTGGGAAACCCTGCAGAAACACTGGGGCGTCGCGCTCTATGCCGTCGTGCTGATGATGTTCTTCAATTTCTTCAGTCATGGCACGCAGGACCTCTACCCGACCTTCCTGAAGAAGCAGCACGGCTTCGATCCGCATACGGTGAGCTGGATCACCATCGTCGCCAATATCGGCGCCATCGTCGGCGGCCTGGCGTTCGGCGCGCTGTCCGAAAAGATCGGCCGCGTCAACGCCATCACGCTGGCCTGCCTGATCGCCTTGCCGTCGATCCCGCTATGGGCCTACTCGACCACGCCGTTCATGCTCGCCATCGGCGCCTTCGTCATGCAGGTCGCGGTCCAGGGCGCCTGGGGCGTCATCCCCGTGCACCTCAACGAGCTTTCGCCCGGGGCGGTGCGGGCGACCTTGCCCGGCTTTATCTATCAGGCGGGCAATCTCGCCGCGTCCTATGGCGGCCCCTATCAGGCAGGAATCGCGGAAAGCGCCGGAGGCAGCTATGGCTATGCCCTGGCGCTGTTCGCAGGCGTGGTCGCCATCTGCATCATCGTCGTCATACGTTTCAGTCCGGAACGACGTGGCCAGTTGATGACCGTACTCAATTAGGGTCGAAATCAGCCGAGCCTGAGCGCAACGACACCGGCGACGATGCTGAGCGCGGCGGCACCGCGCCAGCCGGTCATTTTTTCGCCGAGAGCGAAGACCGAGATCATCATGGCAAACAGGATCGAGGTTTCGCGCAGCGAGGCCACGGAGGCGATCGGCGCCTTGGTCATCGCCCACATGACGATCCAGTAGGCGGCGCCGCTGAGCACGCCCGTGAACAGCCCTGCCTTCCAGTCGCGCGCCAACACCGGCAGCGCCTTCGGCCCGCGGAAGATGAGGCACAGCACCAAGGCGCCAAAAGCATCGCAGATGAACAGCCAGGCTGCATAGCTCTGCGCGGTTGCCGCCAGCCGTGCGCCGCTGCCGTCGGACAGCGTGTAACTGGCAATGAAGATGGAAGTGCCCAGTGCGAAGCCAACCGCGCGCAGATTGAGTTTTTCCAGATGTGCGCCGCCACGAAACGACATCACCAGCGTGCCGGCCGACAACAGGAAGATGCCGAGCATGGCGAACGGGCCGGGAATCTCGGCAACGACGAACATGCCGCCAAAGGCCGAGAGCAGAGGTGCGGTGCCCCGCGCCAGCGGATAGGTCTGGGCGAAATCGCCGGCCTTGTAGGCGCCGATCAGGAAGGTGCGGTAGCCCATGTGGAAAATGACGGAGGCGATGATGTAGGGCCACACCTCCGCCTTCGGCACTTCGACGAAGGGCAGCACCACGAGTGCCGCCGCGCCCATGCCGAGCGTCATCAGCGTGATCGACAGGAAGCGGTCGAGATGAACCTTGACCAGCGCATTCCAGATCGCGTGCATGGCAGCGGCGGCAAGCACTGCGAAAAAAACGAAAAGCGTCATGTGGCAATGCCGGGCGTTTCCAGGTCGATGTCGACCCGCAACGGAAAATGATCCGACGCAACCTCGCCGATATCGGCACCGATCGAACGCACCCGCCCGGCGAACATGCCGCCGACGAAGCAATGGTCGAGCCGGCGCTTTGCCAATCTGCCGTCGATGGTCTTCACATGGGTATGGAAGTCCGGAACCGGCTCCCCGGCAACGGCGGCGGCATCGACGAAACCGCTGAGATAGGCGGCACCCCGATGGTAGGGCGTGCTGCCGACGATGTGGCGA
>NZ_RZPW01000453.1:0-5184 GCF_003998455.1 Mesorhizobium sp. M7A.F.Ca.CA.001.08.2.1
CCCCAGAAATGGTCCCCGTCTTGCCCCGCCCCGCCGCGACATCCTGCAGGAACTGCGAATAAGGCACATCGCTGGAAGCCCCTCGCGTCTGCGGCGTCTGGAACAGATTGAACAGGGCTATGAGCAGGACCGCTATGATCGCCCAAAGCGCGAGGTTGCGATAGTTCGGATTCATCAATTGTCCCGTTGGCGTCCGCGAGGCAGACACGCGTCATGAGAGGAAACTTGCGCCTAACATAGGGAGAGCGTCCCCCCTTGCCAAGCAGAACAGCACGTCTGGGTTAAGCTTTCGCGCAACCCTCAGCCGGCACTGTGGCCGCTGAAAGGCAAGGGCGGGACCGGGGCCGCGCCGATCAGCCCGGCGACGGCCCGCGCCGGCGCTAGGTCGAAGGATGGCAGGAAGCGGCCGAAGGGGGCAACGACCGGCCGCGCTTCCACCGTCGCGGACTTCAGTCCATATCCAGGCAAACCAAGGCATTCACCGGCCTGCCACACCGCCGGTTCGGCCGCGAGCGCGGCGCGCATCAGGCTCGACGGGGTTTTTCCTTCACCCGTCGCCAGCCGCTTCGCCGCTGCCGCGCCTAACGGGGCAATCAACAATGCGCTGCTGCTGTCGTTCAATGTGATGTGCCGGCGGCCGTCCCACAGGGTGCTGCCGGTGGCGGCAGCGGCGGCGGGCAGTCCGCGCGCCTCGCGGCGCAGGAATATGCCGGAGCGCCGGGAATCGACAACCGTCCGCGACAATGTGGCGCAAAGAAATCCAGCCCTCAGCCGCCCGAACAGAGCCTCGCTGCGGGCCTGATCCGGCAGGAAGGCAATCCCGCCGGTCGTGGCCAGAAGGATGCGCAACGCATAGACGGCCGCCTGCTCGTCACCGGAGGAGAGCAGGCACGGGTCGAGGCGGATGAGGCCGATGGCTGGCTGGCTGGCGAAGCCATCGATCAAATCGGCTGCGCTGGCGCCAAGCTGCCTGCGCTCGAGGGCGGCCTGGCCCGCGAGCATCAACATGCCCTTCACATGCTCGACACTCTCGCCGGCAAGTGCGGCCCGCACACGCGGCCGCTCGAAAGCCGCGTCGACATTGGTCGGATCGTCAGCCCAGCCGACATTTTGACGGCGCAGGACGTCGCGCAATACCGCGCGCCGCACGCCGAGGAGCGGCCGCACGATCCAGATGCGCCAGTCATAGAGGGTGGCCGGCGCCATGCCGGCAAGTCCCCGGCCGGCCATGCCGGCATGGCCTTGGCCCGCGTCCCGCGCGTGCCGCATCAGCACCGTTTCCGCCTGGTCGTCGGCGGTATGGCCGGTGAGGATCATGCCGATGCCTTCCGCTTGTGCCGCCTCGGCTAGCAGCCGGTAGCGCGCCTCGCGAGCGGCGGCGGGCAGACCGGTCGATGGCTTTGGACCCGACCATGTCAGGATGCGGTGTGAAATTCCGATCCTGGCGCACAGCTTCGCCACTGTTTGCGCTTCCGCAGCCGAACCGGACCGCAAACCGTGGTCGATCGTCACCGCCAGCAGCCTGGTTGCCGGCGCCCTACGTTCGAGATGGTGTTTGAGAAGAAGGAGCAGGGCGGTCGAGTCGCTGCCGCCGGACACGGCCGCAACAGCGCCGCTGGTAAAATCGATACGCGAAAAAGGGTTAGTCGAAAGGTCCGGCTCGGTGTCGAGCATAATGCATGTCGCCCAAAAGTGATCCCGGTTCAGGACAACGACATGTATGACAAGGATCAGCAGGCAGCCAGAGCCTTCTCCTGCTTGACGCGTTCCTTGAGCGCGCTGGAAATATCGGGGTAGCGCTTGCCGACCTCGCTGAAAGTGGCGCAGGCAACGTCATGCTGCTTGAGGCCGACCAGCGACACGCCGAGCTTCAGCAACATGTCGGGAGCTTTCTTGGCCTTGGGGTAGTCCTTGCTGGCGGCAAGGAACGTCTCGGCCGCATCGCGGTATTTCTGCTGGCCGAGCAATGACTCGCCCAGCCAGTAATGCGCATCCGCGGCCTTCGCATCCTTGGGGAAGCGGGCGATGTGGTCGCGAAAACCCTGCTCGGCGGTGCCGTAGTCGCCCGAGAGGATGAACTGGTATGAGTTGCGGTAGAGTTCTTCCGGATTGTTGGTGGCGGGCAACGCCGCGACCACCGTATCGGATTTGCCGGCCTTGGGCGCCGCCCCGGCGACTGGCGCGGTATCCTGCGCCGGCGCGGTCGATTGTGTGTTGCCGCCGGCATCGATGACATTGCCGTTCTTGTCGACGGTGATGCTGCCGAAGGTCTTTTCCGGCGCTCCCGTACCGGGAATAACCTTGCCGGGGTCGCCATCCGGAGATTCGACGATGACGTCCTCGACCGTCTTGCCGACTGCCGATTGATCGTTGGCGGGCTCGGCGCCGGCATCGGCCGGCGCCCGTGTTGCCGGGGCCGCCGCCACGTTGTTGTCGGTGCCGGTGGTGGCGTCCGATTTCTTCTGCGCCGGCGGCTGTCCGCCTTGCGTGCCGCCACCTTCCAGCTGCTGGAAGCGGAATTCATTATCTTCCTGCTGCTTGCGGATCTGCTCCTGCATTTGCAGGACCTGGAAATTGAGTTCCTCGATCTTGCCGTTCATCTGCCGCAGCTGCTCTTCCAGGCTGGTGACAGCGGTAGGATCGGACTGCACCAGCTGAACCTGGTCCGGTTTCTTCTTTTGACCAAAAAAGCTGGGCAATTCGATAGTGGGAAGATGGAAGGTAAAGCCGCTGTCGGTTGATTGCCCTGTGCCGCTCGCCCCGGTGCCGCTAGCCAGGGCGGTGACGCCTGATAGGAGCAGCAGCGCAAGCGTGCCGCTCAGAACCGATCTCAAATGCATGTGCCTCTCGCAGTGATTTCGTTAGCTTGTTCGCGCCTTCCAATCAGAATGGGACCAGCCAAGCGCCCTCGGCTCATAGCAGGAGCCGAGACTTCGGCCAAATTTTGTTTCGGGCATCCGGATATGAAAAAGGCGGCCCCAAGGCCGCCTTTCGCACAAGTATGTTGCATTTTTACCGCTAGACGGCCACGCGTCCTTTGACGCGCCGGTCCATGATGCCTCAGGAGCCAGCGCCGCTAAGCGTAGTGACCGCGCGGCGATTCTGCGACCAGCAAGAGATGTCGTCGCAAACCGCGACCGGACGTTCCTTGCCGTAGGAAATGGTCTTGAGACGGCTGGCCGAGACGCCCTTTGCGACAAGGAAGTCACGGGTAGCGGCTGCGCGGCGGGCGCCGAGCGCCAGATTGTATTCGCGCGTTCCGCGTTCGTCGGCATGGCCTTCGACGACGATGGCATACTGCTTGTACTGGTTCAGCCACTGTGCCTGGCGCGAGAGCGTCGTCTGCGCGTCGGCACGGATCGAGGTCGAGTCCGTATCGAAGAAGATGCGGTCGCCAATGTTGACGGTGAAGTCCTGCGCCGATCCGGGTGTTGCGGCGCCGGCGCCGTTAAGGCCAAGATCGGCCGCGTTGTTCGGCGTCTTTTTCGAGGCGCAACCGGCGATGGCGAGCATCGCCACCAGCGCGATCATGACCGGGTTTCTGGTAAGTGCTGCAATACGGCCCATGCCGCCTCTCCTTCGTAATTCGAGTGGTCTAATTTGAGTGATTTCGTTGATCACCCAGTAACCACGTTTGGGTTAACCGGCATTCAAGAAACACGGTTAAATTTTGGTTTAAGCTGCCCGTCCGCAGCCATTGGCCATGAGCCACAGTTGGCGCGGACCCTAGGCGGAAATACGGCCAAAACGCGACAAAGAGATGGAAAAGAGGAATTGAAGAGTTGGGGAATTGAGGAACTGAAGAGAGAATTCACTTCAGCTTTTCTCTCAGATTGATCAGCATGCCGTAGATATGGGCATAGGATCGCAGCCAATCGTCGTGTTGTGCCTGGCTGATGTATCCAAGGTCGAACGCGTAGGAAATCCACGTCTCCACTTCGCTGCATGACCCATTGCCATTGAAATGAACCGCGCGAATTCGGGTTTGGAGTGAGTCTGCTTGGCAAATCCCTCAGCCAAATTGGCGCAGATTCCCTTGCTGGAGCGACGCAACTGATCAGCCAGTGCGTATTGCTCCATTTTCGGGAAGGCGAGCGTAGCTTTATGCACGTCAAGAGAGACCACATAAGCGCGCTTATAAACCTCTAGATCCTTCGCACGCTTGATGTGGCCGCCCGCCTTCTCCATTCTTCAGTTCTTCAATTCCCCAGTTCCTCAGTTCGTCTCTTACTCCAGCAGCGGCGACCAGGCAGGGTCCGAAGCGAAGTTCGCCGTCGGGATCGATTGCTCGTTGCGTCCGGTCAGATCGACCGAAACCAGTTTGGGGCCACCGGCGGAATCGCGGAAGAACATCAGCACGCGGCCATTCGGCGCCCAGGTCGGTCCCTCCTGCTGGAAGCCGGAGGAGAGGATGCGCTCACCCGATCCATCGGTCTTCATGACCCCGATCTGGAATTCGCCGCCGGTCTGCTTGGTGAAGGCAATCAGGTCGCCGCGCGGCGACCATACCGGTGTCGAATAGACGCCATCGCCAAAGGAGATACGGGTCTGGCCCGAGCCGTCGGCGCCCATCACGTAGATCTGCGCGCGGCCGCCACGGTCGGAGGTGAACACCACCTTGCTGCCGTCGGGCGAATAGGACGGCGAGGTGTCGATGGCGGTCGAGTTGGTCAGCCGCGTCGTCGAGCGGCTGCGCAGGTCCATGGCGAAGATGTTGGAATTGCCGTCGTCGCGCAGCAGGCTCATGATCACCTTCTGGCCATCGGGCGAAAAGCGCGGCGCAAAGGTCATGCCTGGGAAATTGCCGACCAGTTCGCGTTGGCCGGTCTCGATCTGCAGCAGGTACACCCGCGGCTGGCCGCTTTCATAGGACATGTAGGTGATTTCCTGCCGGTTCGGCGAGAAACGCGGCGTCAGCACGATCGACCTGCCGTCCGAGAGATAGCGCACATTGGCGCCGTCCTGGTCCATGATCGCGAGGCGCTTCTTGCGCGCATTCTTGGCGCCGGATTCGTCGATGAAGACGACGCGGGTGTCGAAATAGCCTTTTTCGCCGGTCAGCCGCTCATAGATGGCGTCGGCGATGATATGGGCGACACGCCTCTGATTGGCATCGTTGGCGAAGAACTGCTCGCCAGCCATCTGCTGGCCGGCAAAGGTATCCCACAACCGGTACTGGGCGCG